>JAFZPK010000117.1 GCA_017552515.1 Deltaproteobacteria bacterium
CGCCACGGGCCTGTTCTCCACCGTCTGCATGGGCATCGCCTGCGGCGCGGGGTTTTACGAAATCGTGCTCATATCGCTTTTGCTGATCGTGCTGGTGCTGAACGTCATGTCCCCACTGGAAGTGGCGTTCAAACGGCGGCTGAGAAATATCACGCTGAACGTGGAATTCAACAGCGTGGAGGATATCGAAACCATCACCGAAGTGATGCGCTTCATGGACGCGCAGATCTTCGATATCGACGTGGAACGCACCAAAGTGAAAGACAATAAATACCCCAATGCCATCTTTATCCTGAAGCTGAGCGCGAAAAACCACTCTCATTCCAGTATGCTCACCTCCCTGGCGGAGCTGCCCTGCGTCCATTCGGTGCAGGAACTGGTTTCTTAAGAAGGGAGGGCAAAAAGATGCTGTCGTTTTTAGATTCCTTGAGAAACCTCGATCTTCTGTCGATCCTGATTCGCATGGTGCTGGCCTGCCTGTGCGGCGCGCTGATCGGGCTGGAGCGTTCCGCCAAGAACCGTCCCGCCGGTTTCCGCACCCATATCCTGGTCTGCATGGCCGCCACGGTGGCGGCCACCACCGGCCTGTATCTTTTCCTGGTGATGGAGCTTCCTTCCGATATTTCCCGTATCAGCGGCCAGGTCATTTCCGGGCTGGGCTTTATCGGCGCTGGCACTATCGTGGTCACCAAGAAAATGTCCATCAAGGGCCTCACCACCGCCGCCGGGCTCTGGACCACCGGTATCATCGGCCTGGCCATCGGCAGCGGATACTACGAAATCGCCGTGGTGGGCACGGCACTGGTGCTGCTGGCGGAGACCTGGTTCGCCATCCTGGGCGGCCACATCGCCAAGGATCCGCAATACGTGCTGGAAATCCTGTACAACGATAAAATGTCCCTGGACAACGTGCTGCGCTTCTGCAAGGACAACCGCATGGCCATCATCAATTTGCAGATCAAATCCCTGGAGGATTCCGAGGACGCCAAATACGTCGCCGAAGTATCCCTGCGGGGCCAGTCTTCCAGCGAAAGCCTCCTTTCCCACATCCGGCAGATGCCCGGCATCGTTTCCTCGATGAGTTTGTGACGTGCTTGGTTCCCGTTCCTTCCCGGATCGTTCCAGCGAACGGTCCGGTTTTTATTACAATTTCATGAAATCCGCCCCGGAGACCCTTTCCTTTTTTGCATTTTCCTTTGTTTTATGATAAAATTCAGAAGATGGAACAGGCGCTTAAACGTTTTCCGCCTGCATTCCATGACTGCGATTGAACGAGGTGGATCATGGCGCAGAAGTATAACGCGGACAGCATCAAAGTGCTGGAAGGGCTGGACGCGGTGCGTATGCGGCCCGGCATGTATATCGGCTCCACCGGCAGCCGGGGCCTGCATCATTTATTATGGGAAATTGTGGATAACGCCATCGACGAGGCCATGGGCGGCTTTGCCACGGAGGTGGCGGTGACGCTGCACAGGGACGGCTCCGCCTCCGTGTGGGACAACGGCCGGGGAATGCCGGTGGATGATCATCCGCAATTGGGCGTTTCCGGCGTGGAAGTGATTTTTACCCGCCTGCACGCCGGCGGCAAATTCGGCAACGACAATTATGCTTATTCCGGCGGCCTCCACGGCGTGGGCGCCAGCGTGGTGAACGCCCTGTCCCGATGGCTGACGGTGGACGTATACCGGGACTGGACTCATTTTTCCCAGCGGTATGAAAGCTATGTGGACCCCAAAACGAAAAAGCAGCTCTCCGGCCATCCCGTAACGCCCCTGCAAAGGCTGGGCAATACCCGCAAGCGCGGCACCCTGATCCGTTTCCTGCCGGACGATACGGTGTTCGAGGAAACGGTGTTTATCGGCGATACCGTGCGCCGCCGCCTCAGGGAATTGGCCTATCTCAACCGCGGCCTCAAAATCTCCTTTACGGACGAGCGCACCACGGAAGAAGGCAAGGCTTACGCGGAATACTGCTTCGCCGGCGGTATCGTCGATTACGTGAAATACCTGAACCGGGACAAAACGCCCCTCCACGACGAGCCCATTTATTTCGAGGGCAAGCGGGACGACGTGATCTGCGCCGCCGCCATCCAGTACACCGACGGTTACACCGAATCCGTCTTTTCCTACGTCAACAACATCCCCACCGGTGAGGGAGGCGCCCACGAAACGGGCTTCCGTGCGGCGTTGACCAAGGTGATGAACGATTACGCCCGCAAGATCGGCGCGCTCAAAGAAAAGGACAATAACCTGGCTGGCGAGGATTTCCGGGAGGGCATCACCGTGGTGCTCACCACCATGGTGAAAAACCCCCAATTCGAGGGCCAAACCAAGGGCCGTTTGGGCAATACGGAGGTTCGCCCGGCGGTGGAGGCCGTGGTGACGGACAAGCTCTGCGAATTCCTGGAAAACCTGAAAAACCAGGAATTGGGCCAGAAGATCATCGAAAAAGCCGTGAAAAGCGCCAAGGTGCGGGAAGCTACCCGCAAAGCCCGCAATCTGGCCCGGGCCAAGAATGAATTGGAGGCCGCGCCGCTGGTGGGCAAGCTCAGCGCCTGCACGGGCCGCGATTATTCCAAAAACGAACTGTACATCGTCGAAGGCGATTCAGCCGGCGGCAGCGCCAAGCAGGGCCGCGACCGGCGCTTCCAGGCCATCCTGCCCCTTCGCGGCAAGCCCCTGAACGCTGAAAAAAAGCGGCTGGACCAGGTGCTGGCCAACGAAGAATTCCGCTCCATCATCACCGCACTCGGGACCGGCATCGCGGAGGATTTTGATCTGTCTTCCCTGAAATACTACAAGGTCATCATTCTTGCCGACGCCGACCAGGACGGCGCGCACATCCGCGCGATCCTCCTGACATTCTTCTACCGCTACATGCGCCCGCTGATTACCGAGGGGCATGTGTACATCGGCATGGCGCCGCTGTACCGCGTGCAGAAGGCGAATCAGCAGCCAATCTACTGCTACGACGATCCGGCGCTCAAGGCCGCGATGCGCGGCATCACCGGCAAGAACTACACGCTGCAGCGCTATAAGGGGCTCGGCGAGATGAACCCAGAGCAGCTTTGGGAAACGACGATGAATCCCGAACGGCGGCGGCTGACGCGCGTCACGATCGAGGACGCCGCGGAGGTCGAACACCTCGTCACCGTACTGATGGGCGACAAGGTACAGTCGCGCAAGGAGTACATCTTCGAGTACGCGGACTTCAACCGTCAAAGCGCAGTGTTTGAAAAGATCAAGGAGTAAGCCATGGCAAAGACAACGACACCGCAGCCGACCGAAACCATCCTCTTGAAGAGCATGGACGAGGTCATGCACGAATCGATGATGCCGTATGCGCAGCACGTCATTCTGGAACGCGCGCTTCCGCGCGTCGAGGACGGTCTGAAGCCCGTGCAGCGGCGCATCCTCTATACGATGATGGAACTGGGGCTCTCCCCCGACAAGCCGCACCGCAAGAGCGCGCGTATCGTCGGCGACTGTCTCGGCAAATACCATCCGCACGGCGATTCCTCGGTCTACGACGCGATGGTGCGCATGGCGCAGCCGTTCAATATGGGCGTTTGTCTCGTCGACGGACACGGCAACTTCGGCTCGGTCGACGGCGACTCCGCCGCGGCGATGCGATACACCGAAGCGCGCATGACCGACGCCGCGATGCTGCTCTTAAAAGACATCGACAAGGACACGGTCGATTTCACCTGGAACTTCGACGACACGCTGAAGGAGCCGGAGCTTTTGCCCGGACGCTTCCCGAACCTGCTGGTGAACGGCGCGAACGGCATTGCGGTCGGTCTC
>JAFZPK010000118.1 GCA_017552515.1 Deltaproteobacteria bacterium
CCAGTTCAACGCCGTACAGACTGTACGCCACCGCACCATATTGCGATCACCTGCAAACTGAAAACGTTCTACCCTTTCGCCCCTTTCATCGACCAGGGCAATAAAGACCGTCCCCACCGGCTTCAGTTCCGAACCGCCCCCCGGCCCGGCGATACCGGTAACGGACAAAGCCACATCGCTTTTCGCACAGCGGCGGCCCCCATGTGCCATCGCCAGGGCGCAGGCTTCACTTACCGCACCCTGATTGGCCAAAATGTCGGCAGGCACACCCAGCCAGTCGTGTTTGGCACTGTTGGCGTACACCACGCCGCTGCGCTCCAAAAACGCCGAAGCGCCGGGAACATCTGTCAGTTGCTTGGCGATCCAGCCTCCGGTACAGGACTCGGCCAAAGCCAGGGTATGCCCGGAAGCGACAAATTGCCGCACAACCACTTCGGCCAGGGTTTCATCTCCTTCTGCAACCAGCATCTGACCGTACAGTTTCCGGATTTCCGGTGTCAAACGCTCCAGACGCGCCGCGGCATCCGCGGTATCAAGGCCCAGCCTCACCTCAACCTGGGGAGACTGTACACACAGCGCCACACGTATATCTCCCGGCAAATCCAGCGTTTTCAGCATGCGTTCCACCTGTGATTCCGGCACCCCCAAAAGCGTAAAGCAACGCTCGGCCCAAAACGCAGATTGCGTAAAAATATCCAATAGCAGCGGCACAACACTTGCGTCCAGCATCGCGCTCATCTCGGCAGGCACTCCAGGCAGAAAAAAATACCGGCATCCGTCCTGCTCCACCATGAAACCCGGCGCACTTCCTCTCGTATTGGGAAGCAGTACCGCGCCTTCAGGAATATACGCCTGTTTTTTCTGCGCCTGCGTGATATCGCCGCCGCAAAGATGACGAAGGCGAGCGCACACCATTTCCAGGGCTTCCTGATTGAGTTGTAAAGGACGATTCAGGGCCAAAGCTGCCGCCTGCGCCGTCACATCATCACCAGTCGGCCCCAGACCGCCGCTGACAACAACCGCCCGATGGCGCGCCCCCAGCCAGAGCAAAGCCTCACCAATTGCCGCGCTGTCATCGGAAACGGTCATCACCCGGCGCAATTTCAAACCGTTCGACATCAAGGCCCGGGCTATACAGCGGGTATTGCTGTCCTGAATCCGTCCTGTCAGGATTTCATCGCCGATGGCAAGAACTGCAATGGCAGCATCAGAACTTCGATTGTTCATATATTTCTCCTTAAAAAGAGGCGTTCTTCCCGCCCAATCCCCACCAGGTAAAACTGGTCCTTTCCAGAGGATGATACACCCCCCTGGAAGACACAACCTGATAAAAAAACTGGACCGAAACGTTACCCATTCCGAAACTGCTTCCGCGGCCCTTCCGCACAACTCCCTCCTTACTTCCAGGATCGCCAATCCTTAAGGTATTGACAGGCAGGGCTACGGATGTTATTTTTTGCCCTAGGAAAAGGGGCAGGCAGCGATTCTTAACACTTAAGCAGTACCGAATATATCCTAACCAAGGAGGAGTGAACATTATGGCAGCAACTTGTGATTGCAAAAACGAAGGTAATTGTCCTCATATCTGTCATGTAAAGAAAAGAGGCGGCCCCGGCGCAGCTCAGCTGAAGGCTTATCGCTCCATGCAGAAATTCGTATGCGAGAAATGCGGTGAGAAAGTAGCAAAAGCTGAGTACGTTTGCTATCCGAAACCTCTCTAAAAGTAAGTATTGATTGCCCTGTTTGTACGCGTTCCCAAATAATCCCCTTTTCTTAAAGCTGTTTGAGAGAGGGAGGGTAACCCCCTCCCTCCCCCACAGATCTCTCCTTGTCGGTATCGAATCTATCTGAGTTTTCCTACTGTAAAAGTTCTCAAAAAACAATTCTCATAAGCTCATCCCAACCATACTCTTCAAAGATGGCTGAGTTAGCAGTTCGTTACCGTTTCTCGGACAGTTTCCAAAAGAACTCTTTTCTTAGGGGACATATATTTTCAAAGAGGAAAATATTATGCCACAGCAACGCACTCTTATTATTCTGGGCTCAGGGCCAGCCGGCCTGAGTGCCGCCATCTACGCGGCCCGTGCCCAACTGTCGCCCTTGGTCATTCGCGGCCGGCAACCAGGCGGACAGTTGTCGACCACAACATTGGTGGAAAACTATCCCGGGTTCGCCAACGGAATTGAAGGCCCCCAGTTAATGGAGGCCATGGAAGCCCAGGCCCGGTGGCTTGGAGCCGAAATTCTGGATGGAGAAGTAACCGGCGTAAATCTCCAAACACAGCCGCTGGCAATCCAGATGCACGACGAAACACTGTACTGCCAGGCGCTTATTATCGCATCCGGCGCTTCCCCCCGTCCCTTGGGGCTCTCCAATGAGCGAGAACTGTACGGCCGAGGAGTCTCCGTTTGTGCCACCTGTGACGGTTTTTTTTACCGGGGACAGGAAGTGGCAGTAGTTGGCGGCGGGAACTCTGCTGTCGTTGAAGCGCTCTTTCTCACCCGTTTCGCCACACGGGTACATCTGATTCATCGCAGAAACCAGCTGCGCGCCGCCCCTTCACTGACCACACGAGCGCTCTCCAATGACAAAATAGTTTTCCACTGGGAACAGACGGTGGATTCGCTTCTGGGAGATCGGAAAACCGGGTTAACCGGCCTTCGGCTTCGTCACCTTCCATCTGGTCATATTGAAGAATTAAACTGTGCCGGACTGTTTGTAGCAATAGGCCATGTTCCCAATACCGCCTTGTTCACCGGTCAGCTTGAACTTGATAAAGAAGGATTCATTGTCACGACCGGAAAAAGCACCGCGACCAATGTTCCGGGTGTCTTTGCCGCCGGAGATGTCCAGGAGCCGCTTTTCCGGCAGGCGATAACCGCCGCCGCTTCCGGCTGCCGGGCGGCACTGGAAGCAGAACGTTTCCTCTCCGGACTCTCCTGAAAACAAAAAAGCGACTTTCTTCCGAAAGTCGCTTTTTTATTCTTCTTTCTTTTGAATTTATCTGCCTCGATTGGCCACCTGGATCCGGATAAGAGCACGATGCAAGGCAGCCTCTGCAACTTTGTATTCCTTATCGTCCTCGGTCAGCGTCTCAAGCGTCTTTTGCGCACGCCCCATAGCCCTTTTGGCACGCTCCAAATCAATAATATCCTCAGGTTCCGCTGTTTCCACCATTACGGTGACCCGATCCTGGTTGACATCCACGTAACCCCAGTTAATCGCCACATAAGAACGCTTTCCATTCTTCAAATAGGAAAAAACCCCTATATCCAGAAGCGCCAACATCGCTCTATGGCCAGGCAAAATACCAAACTCACCCATGACTCCCGGCGCAACGACATCGTCCACTTCCTCGGAAAGCACGGTACCGTACGGTGTGACCATCTCAAGTTTCAACTTTTCTGCCATATTACATCCCCAGAAAAATTACGAAGCCAGTTTTTCCGCTTTTTCAATCGCTTCCTCAATAGTTCCCACCATATAAAAAGCCTGCTCAGGAAGTTCGTCATATTTGCCGGCCGCGATTTCACCAAAGCCTTTAATCGTATCTTCCAGTTTGACATATTTGCCAGGAGAACCGGTAAACGCTTCAGCAACATGGAACGGCTGGGAAAGGAAACGCTGAATTTTTCTTGCCCGCGATACCACCAGCTTGTCATCTTCGGAAAGCTCATCCATACCAAGGATAGCAATGATATCCTGAAGATCCTTGTAACGCTGCAGAATGAACTGCACCTCGCGAGCAACCCGATAGTGCTCGACACCCACAATCTGGGGATCAAGAATACGACTGGTCGAATCCAGAGGGTCGACTGCCGGATAAATACCAAGCTCGGCTATCTGACGAGACAAAACCGTTGTCGCGTCCAAATGGGCAAATGCCGTGGCAGGAGCCGGGTCTGTCAAGTCGTCGGCAGGAACATAAATGGCCTGAACCGAAGTAATGGACCCCTTCTTGGTCGTCGTAATACGCTCCTGCAATTCTCCCATTTCAGTACTCAGGGTAGGCTGATAACCAACCGCGGAAGGAATACGACCAAGCAAAGCCGAAACCTCCGAACCAGCCTGGGTAAAACGGAAGATATTGTCGATAAAGAAGAGCACATCCTGTCCCTCTTCATCACGGAAATACTCGGCAACCGTCAAAGCCGAAAGCGCAACACGAGCACGTGCTCCAGGCGGCTCATTCATCTGGCCATAAACCAGCGAGGCCTTGTCAAGTACGCCGGAATCCTTCATCTCATGCCACAGGTCGTTTCCTTCACGAGTACGCTCGCCAACTCCGCCAAAAACCGAGTAACCACCGTGCTGCTTGGCGATGTTGTGAATCAGTTCCATAATCAAAACGGTCTTGCCGACGCCGGCGCCGCCGAACAAGCCAATCTTTCCACCACGAGAATAAGGAGCCAAAAGATCGACGACCTTGATGCCCGTCTCAAAGGCTTCAACTTCTGTCGACTGATCGACGAACTCGGGAGCGGGACGATGAATTGGCCAATATTTGTCGCTGGAAATCGGTCCCATTTCATCTACCGGCTGTCCAACAACATTGATAATACGTCCCAATGTCGCATGGCCTACAGGCATGGAGATCTGCTTGCCGGTATTGAGGACTTCCTGCCCCCGGACCAAACCATCCGTCGAATCCATGGCAATGGTCCGAACTGTGTTTTCACCCAAATGCTGGGCAACCTCAACGACCAGATTCCATTCCTCATCATTGATGGCCGGATTGGTAATTTTAAGAGCCGTATAAATCTCAGGAAGATTTCCTTCCTCGAACTCTACGTCAATAACTGGGCCAATGACCTGAGAAATCTTTCCTTTATCCATTAAACCGCTCCTCCTCCATAATAAACATCTGGGATAAAAACTTAGTCAGAGTACGTTGCACATACCGTTATTTGATGGCTTCCGCACCAGAGATAATTTCTACCAGCTCCGTCGTAATGGCAGCCTGCCGCGCACGGTTATACTGCAAAGTCAGCTTCGCAATCATCTCCGTAGCATTCTTGGTTGCACTATCCATACTTGTCATCCGAGCGCCCTGTTCAGAGGCCCGTGATTCCAAAAGAGCCCTAAAAATTTGCACTTCCACATTCTTGGCCAACAACTGGCAAAGGACTTCTTTCGGATTCGGCTCGAAAATATAGCCGGGATCGGCGCTTCCTTCATCCTCTCCCTCAGGCATTGTAACCGGAAGCAACTGCACTCTGGTAATGTCCTGAGCAATGACGCTGCGAAACGCATTATAATACATATAAATCACGTCGTAGCGTTCTTCAGTATACGCCGCAGAAAGCTCCTCTCCCAGCAAAGCTGCCGTCTGGTAATTCACATCCTCTGTCAGATTTTCATAAACATTGACAATGTTGACATTCCGCCGTTTGAGATATTCATTGCCCTTGCGACCGATAATGGCAATATCAATCTGTTTGAACTCTTCAGGATTGGAACGGCAAAAACGTTCAACCGCCTTTGAAATATTGACATTGAATCCGCCGCACAAACCACGATCCCCGGTAACGAGCAGAATCAAGGCACGCTCCCGAGGCCGTTTTTTCAGCAGAGGATGCGCAACTTCAACCTTGTTGACAAGATTGGCGATAACAGCACTCATCTTATTGGCATAAGGACGAGTATCCAGCACCGCCTGTTGGGCTTTGCGTAATTTCGCAGCAGAAACCATTTTCATGGCCTTGGTAATCTGCTGAGTATTTTTAACCGAGCTTATTCGCTTTTTAATAGTCTTGAGGCTGGTCATTCACCGTCACCTTTACGCAACAAATTTTTCTTTAAATTCGCCCAAAACCGCCTTGATACGTTCTTCTGTCTCCGCATCGATAATCTTCTTTTCCGCTATGGTCTTCTGAAGATCATCATGATGCTCATCCAGGAAAGCAAACAGTTCTTTCTCGTAGCGCTGCAAAATATTCGTCGGATATGCGTCCACAAAACCGTTGTTTGCGGCGTAAATAATCATGACCTGTTTTTCTACGGGCAACGGCTGATACTGGGGCTGTTTGAGCACTTCCACAAGCCGCTCGCCACGCTGCAGCTGTTTACGAGTGGCAGCATCCAGATCCGAACCGAACTGTGCGAACGCGGCCATTTCACGGTACTGTGCCAAAGAAAGACGCAAAGTTCCCGCGACCTGCTTCATGGCCTTGATCTGGGCGCTTCCGCCGACACGCGATACAGACAGACCAACGTTGATTGCCGGACGGACACCCGAATAGAACAAGTCGCTTTCCAGGAATATCTGACCATCCGTAATGGAAATAACGTTCGTCGGAATATAAGCGGAAACATCGCCCGCCTGAGTTTCAATAATGGGCAGAGCCGTCAGGCTGCCGCCGCCCAGGCCCTCGTGCAGTTTCGCCGCACGCTCCAGCAAACGGCTATGCAGATAGAAAACATCGCCCGGATAGGCCTCACGTCCTGGCGGACGGCGAAGCAACAGCGACAATTGCCGATAGGCAACTGCCTGTTTGGAAAGGTCGTCATAAATAACCAGTGCATGTTTGCCATTGTCGCGGAAAAACTCACCCATCGTCGCACCGGAATACGGCGCGATGAACTGCAACGGAGCCGTCTCGGAAGCTGTCGCCGCGATGACGATCGTATACTCCATCGCTCCAAATTTTTTCAGTTTATCGACGACCTGAGCTACCGTCGAACGTTTCTGGCCAATGGCAACATAGATACACACCATATTCTGGCCTTTTTGATTGATAATGGCATCGATCGCCAAGGCCGTTTTACCCGTCTGCCGGTCACCAATGATCAGCTCTCGTTGTCCACGCCCGATGGGAACCATCGAATCAATCGCCTTCAGGCCAGTCTGCATGGGCTCATGCACGGATTTACGTTTGACAATACCCGGAGCCTTTATCTCTACCTGGCTATACTTCTCGGCATTAATCGGACCAAGCCCATCAATCGGCACACCTATCGCGTTAACAACCCGGCCCAAAAGCGCTTCTCCTACCGGAACTTCAACGATACGCTTGGTTCGTTTAACAATGGCGCCTTCCTTGATATGTTCGGCCTCACCCAAAATGGCGGCGCCGACATTGTCTTCCTCCAGATTCAGCACCATTCCCATGGTCTCGCCGGGAAACTCCAGCAATTCACCCGCCATTGCCTTGTCAAGGCCATGAATACGTGCGATACCGTCACCCACAGAAATGATAACCCCGGTCTCACTGACTTCAACTTCCTGGCCAAAGTTTTTGATCTGATTTCTTATGATAGCACTGACTTCTTCCGCTCTTATTTCCATAGGATCATCTCACCCCTTTGCTAAGGTATTTCCCATTCTTTGGATTAACGATAACACACTGCCGTCTATCACCCGACTTCCCAATTTTATTACAGCGCCCCCGATCAAGCTTTCATCCACATCTGCCTCAAGGACAATCTTGTTCCCCATTTTATTCTGAAGCGCAGCCTGAATCGCTTCCTTCTGCTCGCTTGCAAGACTCTTTGCCGTTATCAGCTGGACGCGGGAAACTCCCAGTTTCTCATTCAGCAATCCCTCAAACTCCTGAACGATCTGTTTCAAGAAGACCAGTCGTTCCTTCTCCAGAAGGAGTTTGAGAAAATTCCGCACATTCGCAGAAAAATCTGCGGCATTTATTATTTCATCCAACAACTTGATTTTGGAAGGTTTAGGATAGAGCGGAGATGTCAGCCGTTTTCTTATCTCCTCATCATTGGACAACATCTCGCTCATTATGCCCAACTCTTTGCCAATAGCCTCCATTTCCTGAGGAGTATCGGCTATCGACAGCAAAGCCTTCGCATAGCGTTTGGGGATAACATTGGCACTCAATGGAGGTCTCCTATAGCTTTAAGATAATTACTTACCAATTTCTCCTGATCTTCGGAATCTATATTCTTCTTGATCATCTCGGAAGCCAAAGATATTGCCAATTGCGACATTTCACGTCGTAATTCTGTGCGCGCATTCTCAATCTCAATCGCAGCCCATTTGTCGGCATCTTTTTGTATTTTTTCACACAACTGATTACCTTGACTTATAATCTTGTCGCGTTCTTCAATGCCTTCTTTTTCAAGAGCAGCGCGAAGACTCTCTACTTCTTCCTGAGCGTTCTGAAGCTTTAAACATATTTCCTTATATTTTGCCTCTGCGCTCAACCGTGCTTCCTTTGCTTCCTCCAGTTCCGCAGCAACTTTTTTGCTTCTTCCTATCAATGCATTCTTGATTGGAGTAAAAACGAAGTAACCCAGCGCTCCTACCAAGACGATAAAGTTAATGCTTCTAAATATAAAATCTTTCCACAACGCCCCAGCATCGTGATGGGCCTCGCCCGACGCCATTGCTACCGAGACTGCACACAGCATCAGTGCGCTACAAAAAAACAATGTACGAATATCTTTGTTTTTCATCAATATCGTCTCTCCAACAGTATCAAACTGCCCTGCCCAAAATCTTCTCAGTAATTTCCTTCGCCAAATCCTGAGCGTATTTGCCCATCTCATTTTTCACATCCTGGACATTCCGCCCTATCTGCGCACGCATATCCTCTTTCTTTTGGCGCACGATTTCTTCTGTCTCTTCAAGCAGCTTATGCTGTGCCGCCATGCCTTCCTGGCGAAGTTTTTCCTTCTCTTCCTTGCCTTTTTTCCGCGCTTCCTCCATTAACTCCTTGTAACGCGAAATCCCCCGTTCCACTTCTCTGCCCATATGATTCGCATCAAAATGATCACGTTCCACCACATCGCGGCGTTTCTGCAAAACCTTGCGCAACGGACGATACAACAGCACATTGAGTATGATCATCAGCAAGACAAATGTCACAAACTGGATAAGGATGGTAGAGTTAATTTCAAGCAACGCGCACCTCCAACGAACGTTAACGACCTACAAAAACTCTTTTTCTTAAAAATGCCGGCCACAACCCGCTGATTCTCCTCATCCCTTATCAAGGTTGAAGGGATGATCCTCTCAAGACGCACCGTACGCGCAACAAATCTCCGGCCCAAAACGATATTTTTCCTAGCATGCGAAAATCGTTTTGTCAATCGTAACGGCGAGACAAGCCCGGGCATTTGCAACCGCATATGTCCGAAAAAGCCAAGTATCTAAAAGTATGCTTCTTACCGAAATGCGCGTTCATTCCTCATTGTTAACCACTTTTTCCAGCTTGCCTTTTTCTCTGCTTTTCCGTTTGTTGGCACGAGCCTTCGCCAAGTTTTCTCCCAACCCACGGACAATGGCCATCTGACGCCGGTTTTCCGAATACGTTTTGGCAGCCAGAGGTTGTTTCTTATCAATACCAAATTTTTGCCTGTATTCTTTGGGAGACATCTCGTGAGCAGCTTTCAGATGACGAGACAACGTCTTCATTTCCTTGCCGCAAATCAAGCAGATGACCTTGTCTTTTTTAAAAGCCTTTTTCGGTGGGATAGACGGCTCGGCCAACACTTCTCCGCCCAACATATTCGCCGATCCGGCACGATTTCCCACTTCCTCCTCACCTTTGCTCAATTCCAAAAGCTGAGCGTACAGCTCCCTAATCTGGGCCATCATCTCTTCATTGCTAACTTTACTGCTGGGAGTTGATGCAAGACGAGTTTTGACCATCTCTACAGCCATTTCCAAGAGTGTTGCCATATTCGTTGTCTCCTTGTTGTTATGATAAAAAGAACTGATTTGAAAGTTCCACTTTCTTGTAACTTATAGGGGCCCAAGATAGGAAAATCAATCTCTTTTTGAAGCACTTTCTCAATTTTGGGGCCGTTTTTATCAATCTAGCAATAAAATGACGGCTTCATCTCAAATTACTTGCCTATACAAAACTTCGAAAAAATCTTTTTAAGGACATCATCTGAAAAGGTTTCTCCGGTAATCTCTCCCAAAAATACCAAAGCATCCTTTATTTCAAGCGCAAGGCATTCCCACGGAATATTGTCGCCAAGACCGTTGAGAAATCTTTTTATGCATTCTTTGGACTTATTAAGAGATTCCCAGCAACGCTGTGAAGAAATAATGGCATCTTCTTCCGATGCAAGAAGATTAAAGCGCCGGGATATATTTTCCATAATCATTTTTTTCAAATCGCCCATACCATATCCCGTATGAGCGGATATTTTTACAGATGGAAAATCTCTCAGAAATCCAGGAACCTCAAAATCCCCCAAATCAATCTTATTGAACAATATCAACATATTGCGAGATTTACAGGTATCAAATATTTTCATATCTTCTTCAGTAAACGTATCCCGCTCGACAATAAACAGAACAATATCCGAATATTCAATATGTTTGAGGGTTTTCCTGATACCAGCACTCTCAATGACATTCTCGGTATGATGGATTCCGGCCGTATCAACAATGTTCAATAAAAAACCGCCTACTGTTAAGCGTCCCTCTATGGCATCTCTTGTCGTTCCTGGAATATCGGTCACAATGGCACGTTCTTCTTCCAGTAACGCATTAAGAATGGAACTCTTCCCAACGTTGGGCCGACCTGCCAAAACGACTGCAATCCCCTCCTTGGCAATTCGGCCATATGCAAAGGAATTCAGAATCTTCTCGACTTCATCAACGTTCTTTTTTGCACTGCTTTCAAGATTTTCCCGATATACCGGCGGCAGTTCCTCCTCCGGGAAATCAATATGGGCTTCAATAATGGCCAAGATATTCAAAAGCTCATTTTTGATCGCATCCAACGCATTTCCCAGTTTCCCGGAAAGTTGCCTGATAGCCATTTCCGATGCCCTGTCCGATCTGGCCCTGATTAAATCAATAACCGCCTCTGCCTGAGTCAAATCCAGACGGCCATTCAAAAATGCCCGAAGGGTAAACTCTCCCGGCTCCGCCAGACGTGCTCCCAGCCGAATAAAATTATCCACTATCTGCCGTACGACAAACGGCCCGCCATGACAATGAACTTCGGCAACATCTTCGCAGGTATAGGAATGAGGGGCGCGCATGACAACCGCCATCACCTCGTCTATCGGCTGCTGATGAACGGAAAAGAGATCTCCGTAATAGAGATGGTGGGATTGAAACCGGGGGAATGGTGAATGATGGTAACGAGGATGAAAAAGGCGACGAAGAAAATCTTCCGACTGATTGCCGGAAAGACGAATAACGCCGATGCCTCCCTCCCCCGGTGGGGTGGCAGGAGCAACAATAGTATCTTTGTTCACCAAAACAAAAAATTCCCGTTAACGATTTTTACATATGGGCACGAATCGAGCTGTTCCTATTTATTCCTCAAAGCACTCGCTTTTTGACGGGCAACTCCCGCCTCCGACGTAGTGGGATAGGAAGCAACCACCTTGTCGTACAAGACAAGAGCACTGTTGCTGTCTCCCATCGTCTGGAAAGACAATGCCTGTTTCAACAGAGACGCTGCCGCCTTCGCATGCTGCGGATATTTGTCCAATACTTTCTGGAATTGGACAATGGCATTCTCATAATCTTTTTCCGCATAGTACGTTTCTCCTATCCAATACAGGGCATTGGGCACAAGCGAATTATCGGGATAGGTCTTTACAAAGCCCTGAAGCGCCTTACGTCCACCCGAATAATCGCCATTTTCACGAATACGGGCCAAAGCCTGTTTATAGACATCCTCCGCATCCGTCGATTCTGGTTGTTCCTCTTTTGTAACCGTCTTCGCCGGAGCTGGAGCCGGAGCACGCTCTACTGTTTTTTTGGTGTTGTTGATCTGTGTGGTCAATTCCTCTTTCAACTGGGCGTTTTGACGTTCCTGATCAGCCAACTGGCCCCTGACCGTTTGCAGTTCCACCCGCAGATTGTCCAGATCCGCCTGCATATTGGCCTGTCCCTGGGATGCCTGACTTTCCGAAGCGGCACGTTGTTCCAAATAGGCAAGCCGGCTCTTCATCTCATCCAGATCGCGTTTCAATGCAGTTTCTTCTTGAGAGAAAGCGCAACCTCCCAGCATAATCGCCGCTATTATCCATAGCCAATTACTTCTTCTCTTCATCTGCTCCTCCATCAATTATAATAACTGGAAAAATTAAAAACTGTTTGTTGTCCATTTGTCAATTTTTTATTCACATAAAGACATTTTCCCATTGCAATTTTAACAATCGATACAGAAAAAAGAAAACGCCGGCTGTACATCACTGCAGTTATGAACCACAGCGTATTCATCGGCGTTTCCCCTGCAAATGCTTTCCAACCCTTGCCAGTTCCCTACGTATTGGTTCTAGATCCAGAAATCGTCAGGGTACCGGTTGGGAATGCACTTTCGCAAAATTTTAGTTGTCCCGTTTAAACTCGGCCCGACGGTTTTTAGCCATTGCGGCTTCCGTTCCACTCCGATCCAGCGGAATTTCTTCTCCATAGGAAATAACCCGCATCCGGGAAGAGGCAACTCCCAACGTACTCAGATATGCAGCCACTGCCTGGGCACGTTTCTCTCCCAGCGCGAGATTGTATTCGTCAGAACCGCGCTGGTCGCAATGGCCCTCGACAATGATCCGCAACTCGGGATGATTTTTGATATAGGCGGCATTGCGGGACAGAGTGGTACGCGCTGCCTCGGAAAGCGTGTAACGATCATACTCGAAAAAGATCCTCTCGAGTTCGGGAATTGGGGTGCCAGCGCCCTGAAAACCCTGCTGCTGATCATTGTTGTTCCATCCCGAGCTTCCGCTTCCAAGTCCATCACGACTCCCGGAAAAATTGGTTTCTCCCACGCCTTGTTCACCAAAACCGTACTGCTGCTGAGTCCCGACGTTGGCGCCGGTGGTACCGGCACCGCTCTCTTCAACAGGCTTCTTGGCGCATGCCGCGATCATCAATACGCTTATTCCCACCGCCATTACCAATTTCCACTTACTCATCTCTTTCTCCTTTGTTTGAAAAAAATTGTTTCAATGTCCTGCTTTGGTGTCCCTTCAAGAGTTTGTCAACGCGGAGACCAGGCCGGATGAATGCAGTTGCCGCCTCCTCCGGAAAGCCGACGGAGACCTCCTCCGTCGGAACGCATCACATAAAGAGCCTTCTTGCCTCCCTGATCCGAGGAAAAGACCAGAAAACGCCCATCCGGACTCCAGCGGGGATGCTCCTTGTTGCCTGCCCCAAAGGTCAGGCGGCGCTCGTCCGAACCATCAGGGCGAATGGTATAAATCTCGAAATGCCCCTGTTCTATCCGGCTGAAGGCAATACGATCTCCTGCCGGGCTCCAGGCTGGCGTAACATTGTAGCTCCCGCGCGTGGTAAGCCTCCGCTCGCCCCCGCCAGAGGCATTCATGACAAACAACTGCGGGGAACCCATCCGGTCCGAGACAAAAACCAGGCGTGAGCCATCAGGACTCCAACTGGGATCGACATCGATCCCCCAGGCGCTGGTCAAACGCCGTTTCCCGCTCGCCCCCACCACATAGATATCGGAACCGTTTTGCTCGGACATGGTCAGCGCCACATCGTCCCCTTTCGGACTGAAACGGCCGGAAATGTTCAAACCACTCCTGCCCGAAATACGGCTTTCCTGCCGCGTCGCCAGATTCAGACGAACCAGATCCGGATTGCCGGAACGATATGAGGTAAACAGCAGATCGGTGCCATTGGGAGAGAAATCGGGATTGATTACCAGCGAGCGATGATTGGTCAGCTGAACCACTCCCGTTCCATCCACATTCATCATATAGAGTTCCTTGAAACCGGTCTGATCGCTTATGTACGCGATTTTGCCGCGAAAGGCGCCCATCTGGCCGGTAAAGGCCTGCAGGATCTGATCGGCAAAGGCATGCGCCATCAGCCGGACATCCTCCGTGCTCCCGGTATAGCGCTGGCCGGTTATCATCTTCTGGCTGACGACGTCAAAAAGGCGCGCCTCCACCAGCAAACGCCCGTTTTCCAGGGAATACCCCCCCTTCACCACCGCTTCCGGCCCCAGCATCCTCCACTGCTCAAAATCCACCTGCGAGCTTTCCAGCGTCAGATGGCTCGCATCGGAAAGAAAAGCCGCGGGATCGACCAAACGAAACAGGCCGCTCATCTCCAAATCGCCTGTCAGTACTTTGTAAAATTCCTGCGCCAGTTCCGGGCGGGAAGCGTCCATGGGCAAAATCCGGGTTACCGCCAGCGAGATGACCTGCTGTCCCGGCGCGCTCACCTCAATGGTCGCGCTCCAGACAAGCGCGGGGCACAACAGAACCATCGCCATCAGAACCACACGCCGATATATGTTCCACATCATCGGTACAACTCCTTCACATTAAAAATGACTGTTCCGTCAAACGGGGCGGGAAGCGGCTGCGGCAACTTCCTCGACTTCTGCACGGCCTCCTCCACCGACTGATCAAAAACTTTATCGCCGGAAGATTTGACGATTTCCTTGTGCTTCAGATTCCCTGCCGCATCGTAGACCACACGAATTTCGGCCTCCAGATCAGGACGGCTGATCTTGTTCTTGGGAAGCCACCAGTTTGTTTGGAAAACTTTCTTCAGCCAGGGCGCCACCGTCACGCCCTCCTCGGTACCGGTTCCACCGGGTGTGCCCAAAGGCGCGTTGACCTTGCCGGGGCCCAGGGCGCCGCCATTGCCACCACCGCCCCCGCCACCACCACCAGTCCCGGAGCCGGAACCCACCTTGCGGCCCAAAGCGGCAATCTTGCCCGCCACCGCGGCTTCGTCGGAACGCTGTTTCGCTTCGGCGGCTTTCCTCTGCTGCATGGCGGCCACAACATCCTTCACCTGCTGATACTGGCTGTCTGCGCTCTTGTCCTTGCCGGCATTTGCGGTTTGCGGCGAAGTTTTCGCCGGGGCGGGAACAGACGAAGACGAGGCGGTTTTGACGGAAGCAGCCTGGGACGCCTGTTTCCCGTCAGCAGCCGGTTTCGTCTCCGGAGCCGTCTTCAACGCGGTTTTACCGGTTGGGGTTGGCGGAGACGCCGCCTTGGTTCCCTTCTGGGATGGTGCCTGTGTTGCGGTTTTGGCCGTTTGTCCACTTTCGGCCTTGGTGACAGTCTTGGGCGCCTTGGCAGAAGTATCCGCCTGCGGAGCCTTGTTCGGCGCCGGCTTGGCAGGTGCCGGTTCAGTTTTGGCCTGCGGGGCAGTCTTGGGCTGCGGCTTCGCCTTGGGCTGTGGCTCCGTTTTGGGCTGTGGCTCCGTCTTGGGTTGTGGAGCAGCCTTGGGTTGTGGAGCAGCCTTGGGCGCCGGTGTACTTGGAGAAGTGGGAGGCGCCTTGGGAGAGACAGGCTGCGCGGGGGGCTGAGGCGCAGGTCCCGGTGCCCCCGGCGTTCCCGGTTTCGCCGACTTGGGCCCGGGCGCGGGGCTGCCGCCTTCCGGATGACCAGCCTTGGGATTGATAACCGGTTTGCTTATCAGATCCACATAGTACACCCGCTTTTCCTCGCGGCGAACCGTCGGCAGCGTCATAACGACCGCCAGCACCATCACAAGCGCATGCGCCAGAAGGGAGAGGACCAGCATCCAGCCGATGCCACGATCCCCACGCCCGACAATGGTAGAGAGAAAGTTGCTTTTCCGCATCCTTGTTCACCGAGGTTCCTGCGACACCATGCCCAGACGGGTCACACCTGTTTTGCGAAGCGCCGCCAAAACCGGCACCACCTGACCATAGGCAACGCCCTTGTCCGCCTCCAGAAATACCGCCCGTTCCTTGTTGCGCGCCAGCATTTCCCGAATGACCGGCGTCAGTTTTTCGGGGTCGTTCACCTGGCTTTTGCCTACAAAGATGGCGCCGCTCCGGTTAATCGTCACAACTATCGGCTCTTTGGTTTCTTCGAGACCCGGCGCATCCGCCACCTCCGGAAGGTTGACCTCCACTCCGGTTTCCAGCATTGGGGCGGTCACCATGAAGATGATCAGCAGAACCAGCATGACGTCCACAAAAGGCGTCACATTGATCTGCGACATGGCCCGGGCTCTGCCGTTTCGTCCCGCCGTCATGGTCTGTCAGGCCCTCCTCTGCATACGTTCAAGAATATTAAGAAATTCCTGGCTAAAATTGTCCATCTCGCCAACGATAACATCAATTTTATGGGAAAAATGATTGTAGCCGATAACCGCCGGCACGGCCGCCACCAAACCAATGGCCGTGGCGATCAAGGCTTCGGAAATACCAGGCGCTACAACCGCAAGCGAGGCGCTGCCCGATTGGCCAATATTATGAAAGGAATCCATGATACCCCATACCGTGCCAAACAGACCGATGAACGGCGCCGTCGATCCGGTTGTCGCCAGAAAGGGCAGAAATCTCTCCAGCCTCTGCGTTTCGCTGGTCATGGCACGGCGCAATGCCCGGGCAATGTAATCCGTCCCCATCGGGAAATCGTCGGGAGGGCTGTCGGAAGCCTGGACACGCCGGGCGCGCAGCAATTCCTGATAACCTTCCCGGAACAGTACGCACAGCGGCGAAGCCGCGTAAGCCCGCAGATTCTGGTTGATGGCTTCAAAATTTTTCTTGGTCCAGAACAGTTCCATAAATCCGTCGGAAGCTTTTCTGGCACGTCCTACCACCAGCCACTTGTGAAAAATAATCGCCCAGGAGACTACCGACAGATAAATCAGAATCCCCATCACCACTTTAACTACCGGGCCTGCATTCAAAATAATTTCCATTGTTCTCCACCGTTCCCTTTACAAGGTATTGTCGGTCGTGCAAAAGTTTGAATTTTTGAGTATATCAGTTCCGGAAACATCCGGCAATTATCCGCAAACGCATCACAAAAACAAGCCCAAGTTTCTAACCGGAAACCCGGAACGAATCCAAGAACGTTGTCTCAACACATCAACGGAAGAGCACAAAATGTCTCCAGACCTCAAACTGGTCGCCATTCACGGAAGTCCCCGCCGCAACGGGCATAGTTCCCAGCTCCTGGCAGCGGCGATAAAGGGTGCATGTATGGCCGGCGCATGCGTGGAAGAACTGTTTCCCGACGCCTTGCGCATTGCACCCTGCCGGGAAGATTACAGCTGCACGCAAAACGGGCACTGCGTCATTGACGACGATTTTCAGCACATAGCCTCCCTGTTCGAACAATGCCACGGTCTGATAGTCGCCTCTCCCATATTCTTCGGCACGGTACCCGCGCCGTTGAAACTGCTGATTGACCGATGCCAGTGCTTCTGGATACGCAAGTACCGCCTGCACGAAACCGGCCCGCACCGGCGCCCCGCCCTCATCATCGTAACTGCCGCCCGCAGGGAAAGTCCGCAGCTGTTCGAAGGAATACTGCGTCCCCTACGCTACTTCTGCGACGCTTTGGACATGGTCGTCCAGAACAGTTGCTGCTATGGCACGCTGGAAGAGAACGACGACATCCGCAAAGATCCCCAACGCTTGGAAACGGTATTTGCCGCAGGCATCAAACTGGCCCAAATCGCAGAGAGGAACCGATGATCCACCTTCCCATTTTCAGCCTGATTGCAGCCATGCTGCTCTGGGCCAGCTCTTTTATCGTCCTGAAACTTTCCTTCCAGTACTACCACCCCATCTGGGTCATTTTCGGACGCATGGTGGTGGCCAGCCTGGTCTTTGCGTTCTGGATCCCCGCGTTTCGCCGCATACGCTTCCGCAAGGCCGACATCCCGATTCTGGCAGCAATGGCGCTGTGCGAACCCTGCCTCTACTTCCTGCTGGAAGCCAATGCGCTCAAAAATACCAGCGCATCTCAAGCCGGACTTATCACCACCTTTATGCCGTTGCTCGTAACCCTGGGCGCCTTTCTGTTCTTCGGAGAACGCATGTCCAAAAGGGCTCTTGCCGGACTGGGCATCGCCGTTTTGGGAGTAGGCCTGCTCAACGCCGGCAACATCTCCACGGAAACCGCACCGCATCCACTTTGGGGCAACACGCTCGAACTGCTGGCCATGACCTGCGGCGCCGCCTACACTCTGCTGTTGAAACGGCTGTCCTCGTTCTACAGTCCGTTTTTTCTCACAGCTTTGCAGGCTTTTACCGGCGCTTTTTTCTATTTTCCCCTCCTGTTTCTGCCCAGCGTCCCGGCCCCTGCCCACTTTACGCTGGAAGGCGTCCTCAGCGTGGTCTACCTGGGGCTTTTCATCACCATCGGTGCCTACGGCCTCTACAACTATGGCGTCAGCCGAATCTCCGCGGGCAAAGCCGTTGCCTTCATCAACCTGCTGCCGGTTCTTACCCTGTTTCTGGCCTGGCTGATTCTGGATGAACGCATGACACCGCTGCAATACGCCTCCAGCGCGCTGGTCATCTTCGGCGTCCTTCTGAATCAGGAGCCCCAACCGGTGGATGAAAACGGCTGGACAAAAAAGCGGGAAAAAGGAAACGGAGCAAACGGCCAAGCCCTTTAAAACCGGTTATTTCTCCTCCCGAAAGAGAAAGCAAAAGCCAAAGCCGGACTCTTTTCACCGGCTTTGGCTTTTATGCAACATTTTGTTTGGCCGCAAGGATGGCATCTTCCGTAATGCACTATCCCCGGCAGCTATTTCCCCGGCTGCGAAGGAAAGAAGTAAATGCGCTCGCTCTCCCTGACCATTCCCAAATCGCGGCGGGCGACATCTTCAATAAACTTCTTGTCAGAGCGTAAACAACGAATCTCGTTAGCAAGACGTTTGTTCTGTTCGGTTATGCGGGCGATTTCCTCCTCCATTTGATCCTTCTGGCGGGAAACGTCCATCACACGCAACACGCCGCGTTCTCCCAACATGGCAAATGCAAGGAAAAGAAGCAGGGCACAGCCCGCAAGCCATGGCAACTTGCGTAAGACGAAAGGAAACCATCCGGAATCCCTGAACATGGCAAACCTCCTTCAAAGCGGGAAGCACCTCAAGATATCAAAAGGCGATATCATCCATCATGCCGCTTAAAACCTTTTTGCCGATTCCCTTGACTTCAAGCAAATCTCTCGGACTTTTAAACGGTCCGTAAGTGGTCCGGCGTGCGACAATCTCCTTGGCAATTTTCGGGCCAACTCCCGGCAGTTTCGACAGTTCCGCGGCACTGGCCGTATTGACATTGATCTTCTCGCCTGGCAAACGGACCTTCCCAGGAGTGGCTTTATCTACAGAAGGGGCGCTCTTTCCTATCGCTCCCCCATAGGACGTCCCCTGATTGGAGAAAGGCTGGCCAAGGGGCGAAGCCCAGGTCACCGCAACCATCATCAACAGCACGGCCATCCCGCTGAACAGCATTTTGACAAACGGTCTCAGTCCTTTCATGACATATTCTCCTTCCCGTGATGAAAAATTGTTGCACCTGTGTACGAACTGCAACCATCGAAGGGGCATACTGCATCTCCCAAAAGGCATTATATGCCGAACTCGCGCCCAAGTCCCTTGAGCGCGAAACTGAACATAACCTCCCGGTCATCCTCCCGGTCGCGGAAGGTCACGAACAGGCTCCAGCACTGGAATCGCCACTCGGCCCTGAGCACATGCTCCAGTTCCTTGTCATCTTTCAGATCGAAACGCCCCGAATAGCTCAAAAACAAAGGCGCCAGCAGAGTGGTACTCACGGTACCCTGCAAATATTCATAACGTTCATCGCGGTAGCTGTAACCGGTACTCAGGCCGTTGCCGCGGCTGTCATGCACCCCCACATAACAGCGAACCATCTCAAAATGCCGGCCATCAGGATTCACATCGTACAGGGTATCGGTATCCAGATAGCTCCAGGTTGTGGGGCGTACAATAAGTTCCGTGCGCAGCGCCGAAAAAGGACGCACCTGTTCCTCCCCGGGATCGCGTACTTCGTGAATATCATACTCCTGTCCAAGGCGTAGCCACAAAAATTCATGATAGCGTGTCTGTCCGTTCTCCTCCATGCGCGCCGTCAGACGGTTGACCAACGCATAGGAAACCTTGTTCTGCGCCTCAATGTTGTCCAGATAGTCAAACTGGGGTACGGAATGCTGGCTGTCCGAGGTGTCATAGGAATAGCGGACTTCCGGCTGGATGACATGGCGCAACTTCTTGATGCGACGGCCATTAACCATATAAACTCTTGACAGGCGGCTGGAGGCGGCCACGCTCAAATCCGCCGAGTTGAGATTGGTATCGTACTCGGAATCCCAGTACACCCGTTCTCTGCCTCCCACTTCGGTTTCCAGCTCGACAACGTTGCCCGGCTTGAACACGGCGCCCAGATAGGGACGCGCCATCAGACGGTTGCCATCCTCTCCGTCACGGCGCCAAAAGTAATTGTGGGAACCATCAAAACCATAATAAATTGGTGAAGTGGTCAGCCGCTGGCGGATCAGGGACAGCCGCGTTTCCGGCAGGCGCTGGGCGATAACACCGCTGCTCTTTTCCAGATCCTTGATATACTTTATCTGGCTGCTCAGATTGAGCTTGCCCCAGTTGCGCTGGGCGAACAGCACGGTCTGCACGCTGTTCTTGTTGTACTCCTCGGCTTCCTGTCCAAAGTCCTCGAAGTAGTCCTTTTCATCGGCGTATTCCATGTTCGCCACAACCCGCACATTGCCGGGAAGAAAACCCGTGTGCCGCCAGATATAGGCCAGCCGGTCACCGCCCTCGTCAAAGCCGCTGACATGGTACACGTTAAAGTAACCTTTGTTGTCGTTCCTGAAAATGTAGCGGAAATCCACGCCCTTGCCCACGCCCAGGCGGGACAGATAGTCCAGATGGAACGTGGCGTCGGTGTTGCGGGAAATGGCCCAGTAGACAGGCTGGAGCATCTGGACCCCCCGCTTTTCGGAATAGCCATACTTGGGAATGAGCAAACCCGATTTACGCTCGCTCACCGGATAGGCGAGATAGGGCAGATAGAAAACCGGCACATCCCCTATGTAAAAAAACGCATGCTTGCCCTGGGCGTAATCGCCTACGGTCACCTTGAGGTCCTTGGCCCTGAAATGCCAGGAGGGCTTGTCCCCGTCACAGGTGGTAAAGGTCGCCTCTTTGGCGGTGTAGTTGTTTTCGTCCAGCCGGTACAACATGTCGGCGGCCAAATGGAAGTTCTTCTCCCTGACAAAAGCCCTGCTGTTGCGCAGCCAGCCCTCGCCGCTCTTCAGATTCAACTGGAAAGCATCACCGGAAAGCGAATTCTCCTGTTCATCCAACAGACGGACACCGCCTTCGCCCCGCACATCGTCGTTTTCCGGATTCCAAAGAATTTGATCGGAAAAAAGCCGCCACTTTCCCTGCTGCAGTATCACGTCACCTTCCGCATGATAACCGCCTTCTTCCGGATCGTAGCGCAGTTGATCGGCGTTGATCGTCACCGGGAGATTCTTTTGGGGAGGCTCGAAGCACCACCCGCAGTTCACGCACCCCAACAGGGCGAAAAGACCCAGCAACTTTTTCGTCTTGGCGCTTGAAAGGCAATTCGTCATGCGCTTGTCTCCACGTAATGTTCCAGATACTCGCGGACAGCCCCTACCAAAAACAACGAACCCGCCACCAGAAGGGGCGTTTCGGCGCCGCGCTGCGAAAGCGCCGCTTCCAGTGCAGCGGCGGGCGTGGCAAACGTTGTCGCGGCGACTCCATGCCGACCGGCGAAATCCGCCAGCTTTTGCGGATCGACGGAAGCCTGATCCGCGGCAACCGTACAGTACAATCTCCGGCAGCGCGGCAGCACCGGCAGAAGAATCTCCTCGGCGACTTTATCCCATTTGATGGCAACGATCCAGAAGAGATCATTGATATTTTCGTCTGCCAGATACTGCGCCAGGACCTGCGCGCCGGCCGTGTTGTGCGCTCCGTCCAGCAGGATGCGCCCGGGAAACCACTCCAGTCTGCCCGGCCACTCCACGTTGCGCACGCCGCTTTCCATGGCCGCGCGCTCCACATGAAAACCCTGCTCGTTCAGCAGCTCGGCGGCACACAGGCTTGTCGCCAGATTGGCATGCTGGTGCCGTCCCGGCAGCCCCGGCCGCAAGAGAGCAATATCTTCGCGTCCGTGATAGGCAAAGCCGTTTTCCCGCACGCTTGCGTCAAAATCGCGTCCCCATAGCCGCACCGGCGCCTCCATGCGCGCGGCGCGCGCCAAAAGCACCTCAAGCGCCTCCAGCTCCTGGGGGCCGATGACCACCGGCGTATGCGCCTTGATGATATAGGACTTCTCTCCGGCAATGGCGGACAAGGTGTTCCCCAGGCTTGACATGTGATCAAAGGAGACGGGCGTGACGATCGAGACCAGCGGCCGGATCAGCACGGTCGCATCCAGCCTGCCGCCCATACCGGTTTCGATCACCGCGAAATCAACCTCCTGGCGCGCAAACCACAGGAAGGCCAAAGCCGTGGTGAACTCGAAAAAGGTGGCGCTCTGTCCGCGCGCCCGAGCGCGGATCTCCTCTATCAGCGCGGCCAGCTCCTCATCGGAGATCTGCTGTTTGCCGATACGGATACGCTCGTTGAAGCGCTGCAAATGCGGAGAAGTGTAGAGCCCCACCTTATAGCCCGCGGCCTCCAGAATGGCGGCAAGACAGGCCGAGGTTGAGCCCTTGCCGTTGGTTCCGGCCACATGGATGCTCTTGAAGGCCTTCTGCGGATGGCCAAGCCGCGCCAGAAGCAACGCAATGTTCTTCAGGCCCAGTTTGATGACCGACTGCCGCAGACCGTACAGAAATTCCAGATGGGGATTCACAGCGGGCTCTTGGTCAGGATGCTTAAGAGTTGGAACAGCTTGGCCTTCATCTCCTGCCGGCGGACGATCATGTCGATCATGCCGTGGGCGAGCAGGTATTCGGCACGCTGGAAGCCCTCCGGCAGACCCTGTCGGATCGTCTGCTGGATGACACGCGGCCCGGCAAAACCAATCAGCGCCCGCGGTTCCGCGATGTTGAGATCGCCCAGCATGGCAAAGCTCGCGGTCACGCCACCGGTTGTGGGATCGGTCAGAACGGAGATAAAAGGCAGGCCCAGTTTTTTCATCTGATTCAGCGCCGCGGTGGTCTTGGCCATCTGCATCAGCGACATGATGCTTTCCTGCATCCGCGCGCCGCCGGAAGAGGAGAAAATCACCAGCGGGCAGCGCGCCGCCATGCTCCGTTCAATGGCACGGGTGATCTTTTCGCCAACCACCGAGCCCATGCTGCCGCCCATAAAACCAAATTCCAGTACCGCGATAACTATCGGCAATCCAAAAATGGTGCCCTCGCCGCACACTGCGGCTTCGGTGCGGCCGTTCTTCTTCATGGCCTTGGCGAGGCGCTCCGAATACTCCTGGGAATCCTTGAAATCGAGAAAATCGACGGAAACCAGTCCGGCATCCATCTCGCGGAACGATCCCTCATCCAGAATCAGCCCTATCCGCTCGCTGGCGCTGATGCGAAAATGATAG
>JAFZPK010000119.1 GCA_017552515.1 Deltaproteobacteria bacterium
AGCCGGAAGAAGGTGGCGAAGACCTTCAGACAGTCGTACCAATCGTCGTCGGTGATGATCCTGTTCACGCCCAGCTCCTCCCGGGCCTCCTTCCTGAGCGCATACTCGCCCCGGAACCACCGCACCACCCTGGCTTTGGTCTCGTCGTCGCCGTCGAGATAGGCGTGGTAGTAGGCGAAGAGCAGCCGCGCGAACTCGAAGCCGTGGACAAGTTCCCGCAGCGAGGAGGTGACGGCGTAGATCCTGCGGTCCACCTCCCTCGCCAGCTCCACATTGCCGGGTTCAAGCCCCGTGGCCTGCACCGCGTCCGTCTGCACGTTGTTGATCCAGCGGTCAAGCACGAGCGTCAGCGCGCCGCCTTCGGGCCGCGTCTTTGTCGAAAGGTTGCCGATAAGCTCGCAGTAGGTGGCCAGCCCCTGTCCGCGTGTGCCCTGCAGGCGGCGTTCGGGCGAGAGATCGGCGTCGGCCACGATGAAGCCGCGCTCCATCACATAGTTGCGTATGGTCTGCAAAAGGAAGCTCTTGCCCGAGCCGTAGCGTCCCACAATGAAGCGGAACGAGGCGCCGCCCTCGGCAATGATATCCACGTCGTGCAGCAGGGCCTCAATCTCGTTTTTGCGCCCCACGGTGATGTAGGGCAGCCCGATCCTTGGCACCACGCCGCCCTTGAGCGAGTTCAGCACCGTCTGGGCAATCCGTTTCGGTATCCTTTTGTTTTCTTCGTTCATAAGGCCTTGTTCAGTATCTGTTCGATTTCTTCCTTATAGTCTTCCACAAGCATCAGACGGTCGGCCTCGCATTCCACGATGTTGTCGCCTATTTCGTCGAAGTAGGCCTCGTTGATGGCATCGGCCACGACGGATGGCATCAGGCGCCTGGCCTTTATCAGCTCGTCGGGAGGATCGCCTTGCAGGAGCATGAGCAGGATCCGGGTCTCGACGGGCAGCTCGGTGGAAGATGTCGTCTCCGGAACTTCGGAGGGCGCGGCGGCCTCGCTTTCACCTTCCTCTTCCATCTCTTCTTCCGTGAGCAGGCTGTCGCGGGTCTTGAGGGCATCCTCGCGGATATGCTCAAGGCGTTCCAGATGGATGTCAACCTTTGGACGGGCGGCTTCTTCCTGTTGCCGCCGGTCGTCGGCAATCACGGCTTCGACGTAGGGCCGCGCCCACGCCTCCCGGGGATTCTCGCGCAGGTAATGGCCGGTTTTGAGATGGCGGCGCAGGCGAAGCTCGGTCTGATGCAGCAGCTCCTGGAGGCGTTTGATGTCGAAGTACAGCCGCTCGTAACACTGTTCATACCATATTCCGTTGCGGCACAGATAGGTGCGGCACTCGCCGAGCCGGTAGTCCGTATCGGGGGCAGCCTGTTCACGGTAATGGACGGCGTTGAAAAGCGGATGCCATGCAAGTTGTTTCTGTTCGCCGAAACAGGCGGTGAACAGGTCCCGGCCATCTGCCTGGTCATGCTGCCGGGCGTATCGCCAGGTCTCGGCCGCCAGGTGCAGCCCGTGCCCAGGCAACGAAAGCGCCGTCTTTTTTCCCGCCAGCAGACAGAGGGCGTCGACCACTTCCTCGTCGGTGTGCACCTCGGGATTGCGCAGCACGGTGAGCGCATGGTCACGTTGGATCATCTCGGGATCGGCGCAGCGGAGGGCAGTCTCGGCGGGCAGAACGTTCAGTACGGCGAACTCGAACATCCAGCGGCGCAAATTGCGCATCATGGTTTCGTCGCCCAGCCCGGTGTCGATGTAGTCCCGTTCGAAGTCGAGCATTTTCTGCAGGCCGTCTTCGGGCGATGCTGTGCCGATGCCGTTCAGCAACTCGTAGATGTAGAGATAGGCCATCGAGGCGGCTGTAGCGTGGTGTTCCCCCTTACGCCACTTTGTCCGCCAGGTGAAATAGCCCCGCAGCTGGCGGATGTTCAGGTCGTGATAGGTCGTGAAATAACGTTTGAAGTCGCCATCCCACGGCGCGTCATCCTCATAGCCCTCCATCAGTTTGCCCTGACGGTAAAAGTTGCGGCACCGCTGCTCGTTCGAACCATCACCGTACTCGTAAAGAAGCAGCATCTGGCGGATCGCTTCGGGTATGTCCGGGGCTTTCTCGCTTCGTCCAACGGCGATGGGCGTATCCTGATAGCCGGTTTGGCCGGTGGGCATCCCCGGGCCAAGTACAAGGGTGACCCCGCCGTTTTGCTCCTCGGTGTAAAAGGCGCGGTCGAAGAGGCGCAGCACGAGCTCCTTGTCGGTGGCAGGCTCCAATTTTACGCCCACCCATTTCGGGCCAGGCATGCGGAAGGGCTTCGACAGGCAGGATACATGCAGCTTTTCCAGAAACTCCTGACCGCACTTTATGTCGCAGCATTCCATTTCTTCGCCCAGATCGCTGTCCCACTGGCGCATCAGCAGGGCAATCCATCTGCCCGTGTCCGGATGGCACAGCACGGAAAATCCCGGGAAGGCAGCCCACTTGTACTGCTCCCGAATCCGGAATTTTTCCTCCGCATAGGCTGTCAGTTCCGCAAGTGTCATATCGTTTGCAAAGTTTCCGGTTTCATTTGAAGTGGATACTGCCCATTCTCAATCTTTTTTGATCTGCAAAGGTAACAAAAAAAGCCGTCCGCATGGCAAAGAAATACGGACGGAAAGGTTGCTTTTGGGGATTTGGGCTTTTTCACACTCAAATCTTGCCGTTGTCTTGAACGGCTCCGGGAGCCCCTCAAGATTTTCCATTGCGGGTGCCGCCAACAATTTCGGCGAGCGAATACAGGGCAAGGCGCGGGTTTGCCACCGCTTCCTCCGTCAACTTGCCGTCAAAGCCGGAGCGGGAGAACAGCGCATAGTAAAACGCCGCTTTCTCCTGTTGCGGAGCCAGTTTGGCCGTGACATCAAGATACTCCCCGTAGCTGAACGGCGTGCCTTTGAACTTGCATTCGCCGACCAGATAGTCCTTGAAGCCAGGTGACACGGCGACAAGATCCAGCTCGGTTTCCTCAACCGTTGTCTTGCCGCCCGCATCGGCGTTCCGGATGGTGGTTTTACCGAACCAGCGTCCCATGTTGCTGAAGCGGAAGGGCAGGGCGCCGATCTTTTGCAAGACCCGCACATATTCCCGGCACACATCCTCGAAGGCGAGAGAAGCGAATTTGTGCAGTTCTGGCGCGACGGCATACTGGTACACGCCGTCCACATCGCCGCTTTCCAGCTCGGAATAATGCGTGAAGACGAAGGCGTACCAGAAACGGAAGAAGTTGTCCGCAAGGCGGTAAAAGCCCCGGTGGGCGTTGGCCTTCTCCTTCGTGCCGGCGTCAATGGAGAACTCCCGCTCAACAATGCCCAGTTCGTTCAGGTTTTTCAGGTACACGCTGGCTTTTGCCGTATCCTCCACCAGCGACTTCTGGCTGATCTCGTTCAGCTTTGTGCCGCCGAGAGCCACCGCCGCAATCAGGGCGTTGTACAGTGGCGTTTCCCGCAATTCTTGGCGCAGCAGAAATTCCGGCTCACTGTACAGAACGCAGCCTCTGGTGAGGATGTTTTTTTTGATGTTGTCCGCAAGCGAAAGCTTCGGGTTGAACTGGCGCAGATAGTGCGGGATACCGCCAAGCACGGCGTAGGCCAGCACCTTGTCCGTATCCGAATAACCGGGGAAAAATTGCGCCGCATCGTAAAAGCCCATTGGCTTCATCTTGTAAATGCCGGTGGCCCGGCCGTACAGAGGATTCTTTTCGGCAAGCAGCTCCTTTTCGATGAAGCTCATGGCGCTGCCGCACAGGATGATCATCACCTCGGCATCCTTGAGATGTTCATCCCACACGTTTTGCAGGATGGAAGGAATGCCCGCGTTGCCCTTGCACATGTAGGGGAACTCGTCGATGACCAGAAGGCTTTTGCCTCTGCCATTCGCGCCGCCGGGCAACTCGGCCGCACTGCGGAAGGCCTGCTCCCAGTCGGCGAATTCGCTGCGGTATTGCCGGGCGGGAATGTCTTCCCGCATCATTTTTTCGGAGAAGGCAGCCAGTTGCAGTTTGTCCGTGCATTCGCGGCAGGAGAAAAAGACATGCCTCTTGTTCCGGCAGAAGCGGCGCAAGGTTTCGGTTTTGCCGACCCGTCGCCTGCCATACAGCACCACCAGCTGCCCGCCCGGGCTTTGGTACTTGTCTTCCAGAAATTGCAGTTCCGCTTCCCTGCCGATGAACATGACCGCCTCCGCCAATAAATACTAAATCGTGATTTACTAAATTACGATTTAGTATTTATGCCCCTTGCCGCGAAAAGGCAAGGGGAACATGCGGAGGGAGGTAATTCATGCCTTTAATGTCACCCATACCCGGACGCAAACGGGCTGGTTGAGTGGGATGCTCCTTATAGTCTTTCCAGCCGGGGTTGTGCGAGTAGGTTCCCCAGTTCCCTGTACAGGATCCGGTGTTTTTTCAGCAGGTCTTCCAGAAAAGGCCGGTCCCAAATTTCAACATCTAGGATTCTGCCCCGTTCCCGTACGTTTGCCTCCACCGAGGGCGCGTTAACGGCTAGAATGGGTAAGGTTTCACTGATCCTGCCCGTTGTTGAAGGACATTCTGTTAAGTGAGTATATTCCCTTAACGGAGGTGTTCGATGACAACGAAAACCCAATCAGGCAAGAGCAGGCAAAGATATTCCCAGCAGTACAAGTCGGAAGCATTGTCCTTGGC
>JAFZPK010000120.1 GCA_017552515.1 Deltaproteobacteria bacterium
ACCTTTCAGGATCAGAGGCTTGCGATAGGGAGAATTCTTCCAGTCCACCAGCTTTTTCAAAATATATCGTTCCATGGAAGCGCACCTTCACACTTTTATTGGATTTTTCGTGTATATTAATCACATTTTTATACAAATATGATAAAAAATGAACCCCCAACCCTTCTGTTGAGACTGATACAGCCTATGCCGAAGAGCGGTGAGAGCCGCGCTTTTTTGCTGCGCCTGGATTATGCAAAGAAAAAGCCGTCAGTCTTTCGAGGCCAACGGCATTTTTTCTTGAAACAAGAATGGAAATACAGAAGTGTTGTGGGCTTATGGAGCTCCTTACAGAGCAAACTCTATCTTCCCGCCGCTTTGCACTACCGACACCGCCCCGCGGCATCCGACCCGCACCTGTGGCGCCCAGCCGTTACGCAGCGCACACACTGTAAGCAGACGGTGGTCGCAGCAGACCTCCAGCAACTGTCCCCGATAGAGCAACCGCAGGTTCAGCTGCTGCATTCCCTGGGGCAAACGCGGATCAAACCAGAGCACATCCTCGCGCAGCGAGGCGCCCAAGTAACAGCGCTGCGTCAGATCCACCGCGCCGGCCATTGCGCCCAGATGAATTCCTTCCGGCGTCGTGCCGCCCTGAGTGTCCTTGACGTCGCTTTCCAGCACCTTCGTAAAAAATTTCCAGGAACGCTCCAGATCAAAACGGGCCAGCACCCAGGAATGCACCAGCTGGCTCAGGGTGGAGCCGTGTGACGTGCGCCCCAAATAGTACTCGATATTGCGCCGGATCATCGTCTGATCGAATGCGTAGCCCAATCTTGCGAAAAGCGCCTCGATCTCGGCTTCTGGAAACAGATAGAAGAGCATCAGCACATCGGCCTGTTTGGAAAGCTTGTAGTTGTTGGCCGACGAGCCTTCCGCCTCCAGAATGCGGTCCATCCGCATGATGTCGCCATAGCGGGAGCGGTACTTTTCCCAGTCCAGCTCGGCAAGCTGATCATAGCCCTCAAACTGGCTGATGATCCCGTCACCGTGAAACACGACCCGCATCTTCCGGCTGATGCTTTCCCAGAGTTCCACTTCGGCGGGCGTCAAATCGATCTTTTCACAGACGGCGCTCCGCTGATCATCGGGCATGATGCGCAAAAGCTCCAGCGCCCGGCAGAGCGTCCAAACCACCAGCACATTGGTATAGGAGTTGTTTTTCAGGCCTTTTCCGCTCTGCCCCGGATAGTCCTCATGATACTCGTCCGGCCCCATGACGCCGGTAATTTCAAAACGATCCAGTTCCTCGTTGTAGGAAGCGATGCCGCTGAAGAACCGGGCGATTTCGAAAATCATCTCGGCGCCGTAAAAGGCCATGAACTCAACGTCGCGCGTGGCCTGGTAGTACTGCCAGGTGTTGTAGGCGATGGCCAGATTGACATGGCGCTGCAGGCTGGAATGGTCCGGCAACCAGCGGCCGGAGCGTGGATTGAGGTGCATTTTCTGGCTCTCTTCGCGTCCGCTGCTGCCACTCTGCCAGGGATACATCGCGCCGGTGAAGCCGGCGGATACGGCCGCCGCCCGCGCCTCCTCCAGGCGCCGGTAGCGGTAGCGCAGCAACGCCCGGCTGAGTTCCGGAAAATGGAAGTTGAGCAGAGGCATGATGAAGAGTTCGTCCCAGAAAATATGCCCTCGATAGGCCTCTCCATGCCAGCCGCGCGCCGGCACCCCCACGTCCAGGTCCAGCGAGTGGGCCGATACCGTCTGCAACAGATGAAACAGGTGCAGCCGCAGAATGCGGACGGTCTCCGTGTCATCCTCACCCTTCACATCAATGTAGAAACGCTCCCAGAGATTCCACCAGGCACGGCTCTGGTGCTCCACAAGCTGCTCAAAATTCGCGGCGCGCTTGACATCCAGCAGAGCCGCCTCCCCGCATTCCGACATCACCCGATCGCGGGAAGTCCGCAGGGAAAGCGTCTTTTCGACCCGTACCTCCAGTCCCGGGGAAAGCGCCACCCGGAAACGTTGCGCCACCCAGCCCGGTTCCTCGCGCACAGCGACTTCCGGCGCAAAAGGCTCTCCGTCCAGAAAAACCCGGTTGCGCATGACCTCCACGACCACGATATCCGACTGGCTGGTTTTCATCCGCAAGCCGACCAGATCGCCCGCGCGCAGATTGGCAAGCGGCAAAAGATGCGCGGAATTCAGCTCCCGGTAGCGTTTGACGCCGGCATTGATCACCCGGCCGTCCAAAGCGGACTCAAACTCCACCTCCCCCGTCCAGTTTTCCGCAACAAGCGACACCTCCTGCGCCGCCAGATGCGGCCACTTCTGGTGTACCAGCCGCCGGTTGCTCCAGACGAAGATCCGTCCCTTTTCATCGGAAAACCGTACCCTCCGCGTCAAAAGTCCGCGGCGCATATCCAGTTGCTGACGGTATTCGAGCAGTTTGGCCGATTCCAGATTCAGCCAGTCTTCCCCGGGAATGCGAAATGTCAGACGAAAGGCGTTGGGTAGATTGACCAGATCCTCATGCTCGATGGTCGTGCCCGCTATTTCCGTTTTCAGGCGGTTATAGCCGCCTGCCAGATAGACCGCCGGATAGTGGCAGGCACCGGCACTTACTTCGGATCCGGCTCCGCGAGCGGCAAAATAGCCGTTTCCCAGCGTGCAGAGCGTTTCCCGCAAGCCCTCTTCGGCAGGATTGAAGCCTTCATAGGTCAAAAGCCAGGTCTCATCACCGTGGGTCATAGGCACCTCCCTTTCCAGTCTGTCCAACACCGTTTTCCGCGCCCTGACAAAAAGCTCTCAGAGCATGGCCGCAAGATCGCCCAGAAAACGCCGCACCTCACGCACATCGTTTAAGGCCATTGAAGCTTCGGTGGGCCGTTCTTCCCCATCCCGCACCAGAATTCCCAAGCCCCGTCCACTCAAAGCCCGGAAGGCGTTTTCGTCCGTCAGATCATCTCCGATGTAAATCGGCAGCGTCGACTCATTATCGGCATGCCACAGCTCCAGCAGGCGCAAAACCGCCTGTCCCTTGTCCCAGTCGATGTCCGGCACCAGTTCCCGCACCATCTTGCCGGAAGTGGCGCGCAAGGCCGGATATTCCCGGGCGATTTCCTCAAAAATCTTAAGCACGTTTTCCGTTTCTTCCGGGGCTACCTGCCGGTAATGCACTGCCAGCGCATATTTTTTGCGTTCGATAAGGCAGCCGGCAACCCCGGCATAACGCCTGCGGCAGATTGCTTCCGCCGCATCCAGATCGGGCAGAAATTTCCCGCCTTCCGCAAGATCGGCCTTCTCTCCACCCGGCCCCGCCATGTCAAAACCATGGCTGCCCGCATACCAGAGCGTCTCCAGCCCCACCATACGGCGTACGTTGTCCAGATCGCGCCCGCTGATGATCGCCACCCTGGTGCGGGAAGCGAGCGCACGCAACACATCCCAGGTTTCCGGTGCCAAAACCGCCAAATCCGGGCTGGACACTATCGGCGTCAGGGTTCCGTCATAATCCAGAAAAACCACGATGCGCCGCGCCAGCGACTCCGACCAAAAACGAGGAAAACGGCTCAATGCGGGAAGCAAATCCTGCGTCATTCGAGACATCGTCAACTCCCTTGTACGGTAGATATGTATACTGACAAAAAATCTTCCAGTTGTCCGAAACAAAAAAGCCGGATGAGCAAGTTTCCCCTGCAGATCCGGCTTTTTTATAATCTTTTTTTCTGGTCGGGGCGAGAGGATTTGAACCTCCGGCCCCTAGCACCCCATGCTAGTGCGCTACCAGGCTGCGCTACGCCCCGACACAAGTGGCAATGCTACAGTCATGAAAAACAATTGTCAAGAGCCAAAAGAGACTTTCCCCGGAAGCCCGAAAACTTGACACCAAAAACGGCATGGCCTATTATTTACCTACCAAACTCATAGGTAATATGTATTTTCCACGATTGGAGACACAAAAAAGTGGGCATCTACGATTTTGACACGGTCATCGGGCGTGAAGGCACGGATTCGGTGAAGTTCGATGCCGCCCCGCGGCTCAAGGGCAGAAATGATCTGCTGCCGCTCTGGGTCGCGGACATGGATTTCCGCCTGCCCGATGAAATTCTTGAGGATCTGCACTGCCGGGTGAAGCATGGCATCTTTGGCTATACGGAACCCGGAGCAGAATACTATGAAACGCTGCAAAGCTGGTTTCAGGAACAGTACCGCTACCGGCTCGAAACAGACTGGAACACCATCACGCCGGGCGTGGTCTTCGCAATCGGCTGCGCAATCCGGGCCTGCACCGAACCGGGAGATGCTGCCCTCATTCAGCCGCCGGTCTACCCTCCCTTTGCGAAAATGATCCGCGGAAACGGGCGAAAAATCGTCAACTCGCAGCTGGTCTACGAAAACGGCGCCTACCGTATGGATTTTGACGGCTTCGAGCGCACGATCCTTGCGGAAAAGGTCAAACTGTTCATTCTATGCAGCCCGCACAATCCGGTCGGACGGGTATGGACAGAGGAGGAACTGCTGCGCATCGCCGGAATCTGCGAGCGTCATGGAGTAACCGTGGTTGCGGACGAGATCCACTGCGATTTCATCTATCCCGGGCACCATTTCACGCCGTGGCTGACCCTGCCGGAACGTTACGCGCGGCTGGCAATAGTCTGTACCTCGCCCAGTAAAACCTTCAACCTGGCGGGCCTGCAGCTTGCCAATATCCTGATCCCTGACGAAACGCTGCGGTCGCGTTTCCAGCGGGAAGTCCACGCCTGCGGTTATGGTCCGCCCAACGCAATGGGACTTGCCGCAACGGAAGCCGCATACCGCAAGGGCCTGCCCTGGCTGAAGGAACTGATCGCCTACTTAAACGGCAATCTGGACTTTGTCCGGACTTTTCTTGCGGAAAAGCTGCCGCAGATCCGCCTGGTCGAACCGGAGGGCACCTACCTCATCTGGCTGGACTGTACAAGCCTGGGACTGACCAGGAAGCAACTGAACAGGCTGATGGAGGACAAGGCGAAACTCTGGCTGGATCATGGCGATCGCTTCAGCGCGGAAACGGCGCTCTTCGAACGTCTCAACATCGCGGCACCGCGCGCAGTGCTTGAACGGGCGATGCGGCAGCTCGAAACTGCCATCTCCAAAAGGACGTAAGCAGAAGTAGCCATTATGGGAGACAAAACGGATTCCCGTCATTTTGAAACAGTGTATGCAGATCATGCCGCAACCACGCCCATGCATCCCAAGGTTCTGGAGACTATGACCCAGATGCTGGAAAACATGTATGGCAATCCCTCCTCGCTTCACTGCCAGGGACAGCAGGCCAAAAGAATGCTGATCCGGAGCCGCGAGATGATTGCCTCATGCATTGAGGCGCATCCGCGAGAAATCACCTTTACGTCCGGCGGCAGCGAGGCAATCAATCAAGCTCTCCGTACAGCGGCGTACCTTGGCGCAAGCAAGGGGAAACATCACGTGGTTGCAAGCCGGATCGAGCACCACGCCGTGTTGAACACCCTGAAGCTTCTTGAAAAGATGAACTGCCGCGTCACATTCCTTGATGTTCCGGCAAACGGGATCGTCAGGCCACAGGACGTTGCCGCTGCAATACGGGAGGACACAGCTCTGGTTTGTGTAATGCATGCGAACAACGAAATCGGCACTCTTCAGCCAGTGGAAGAAATAGGGCAAATGTGCCGGGAAAAGCAGGTGCTTCTGCTGGTGGATGCGGTACAAAGTGTTGGCCATATTCCTGTTTCCGTGCGTGATATTTCAGCATCATTCCTTGTTTTTTCGGCGCACAAATTTGGTGGCCCCAAGGGTGCGGGCGTATTGTACACCAGGGCAGGCATTGAGCCTGTACCTCTCATTGCGGGCGGCGGACAGGAACGGGGGCTGCGGGCCGGAACGGAAAATCTCCCAGCGATTGCCGGCATGGCCAGAGCGTTGGAAATTGCCGTAGACGAGATGACGGTAAACCAGAAAAGAGTAACGGCGTTGCGCGACCGGCTCATTGCCGGACTGGAAACCATCCCGCAAAACGTCCTAAACGGGGATCGGCAAAGCAGGCTTCCGGGAATCGCCAACTTTTTCTTTCCCGGCGTTGACGCGGAAACTCTGCTGATCCTCCTGGACAATGACGGTATCTCCGCTTCATCAGGCGCTGCCTGTTCCGCCGGAGCGGCAATGCCAAGCCATGTGCTGACCGCCATAGGTTTGACTCCCCAACAGGCCCGGTCATCCCTTCGTTTTTCCCTGGGGCCGGAAAACACGGCGGAAGAAATGGAATACATCGTGACGCGGGTCAAAACCCACGTCGAAACACTGCGGAAAAGATCATGAAAAAAGCGCTGATCGCCATGAGCGGCGGAGTCGATTCGTCCGTTGCGGCAATGCTGATGCGTAAACAAGGATACGAATGCATCGGCGTCACCATGCGTTTGCACGAAAACTGGAATGCCGGCGGTCCTTCCGGCAACACCTGCTGTTCAGTCGCAGACGCGGAAGACGCGGCTTCCGTCGCGGCCAGGCTGGGCATGCCGCATTATGTTTTTGATTATACCGAAGCCTTCCGGATCCAGGTAATGGACAGGTTTGCGCAAGCCTATCTCGCTGGTCGCACTCCGAACCCATGCATCGACTGCAACCGTTTCCTGAAGTTTGAACTGTTGTACGAGCGTGCAAAGGCCTTGGGCTGTGAAACTGTGGTCACCGGACACTATGCGCGGATCCTCTTCAATGAGAAGAAGCGACGCTATGAGCTGCGAAAAGGACTGGATGCCACCAAAGACCAAAGTTACGTTTTGTACATGCTGACCCAGGAACAGCTGAAGAGCATTTCGTTTCCGCTTGGCGAGTATACCAAGGCCAAGGTCCGGGAACTGGCGGAGTGCCACGGCTTCATAAATGCCCGGAAACGGGACAGCCAGGATATCTGCTTTGTCCCGGACGGGCGATACGCCGATTTTATCGAGCGATACACAGGGTGCCGTGCCCAAGCAGGCAATTTCGTGGATGAAGAGGGAGGCTTCCTCGGCCGGCACAAAGGCATCTTCCATTACACGGTCGGGCAACGCCGGGGCCTGGGAATTCCGGCTGCGGCCCCCTACTACGTCAAGGAGATTCGCGCGGGCACCAACGAGGTGGTACTGGCACAGCGAGAATCGGTGCGATCCCTTATGCTTGTGGCCCACAGTTTTAACTGGGTCTCCATCCCCAAACCGAATGGGGAACTTCGGGCAATGGCCCGGATACGCTACCGACAGGAAGAAAAACCGGCGGCAGTGCATTGCCTTGAGGGAAACAGCGTAATGATCCGGTTCGACGAGCCCCAGGCAGCCGCCGCCCCGGGGCAGGCGCTTGTGCTGTACGCAGGTGATGTTGTGCTGGGTGGAGGAACCATCGGGGAAACGTTGTTCCACTTGCCGGTGCCCCCAAGACACGGAAAGGAGTGACCATGCCCTTTTCTGAACTCTCTTTGGATTTGAAGGAAAAATTCGATCGGCTCCAGGCCAATATCAGAAACCTGGGCAGTCTGCTGATCGCCTTTTCCGGCGGCGTGGATTCCACATTCCTGCTAGCGGTGGCTTACGAGGCTCTGGGTGAAAAGGCACTGGCTGTCACCGCAGCAGATGCTTCTATTCCCAGGCGGGAACTGGAAGAAGCCAAAACCTTTTGCAGGGAACGAGGCATCCGGCATATCGTCTGCACGGTCAACCCAATGAAAGATACGGGATACCGCCAAAATGGCCCGGACCGGTGCTACTTCTGCAAACGCGGAGTCTTTATGGAACTTGGACGGCTCGCGGAGGAAAACGGCATCGAACATATTGCAGAGGGCTCCAACATGGACGATCTCGGCGATTACCGTCCGGGCCTTCGGGCGGCAAAAGAACTGTCAATACAAAGCCCGCTCCGGGAAGCGGGTCTGTCCAAGGCAGATATACGCTCGCTGGCCAAAGCGATGGGATTGTCAACATGGAACAAGCCCGCCTCCGCCTGCCTGGCTTCCCGTCTTCCCTACGGCGAAGAAATTAGCGAGGAGAAACTGCACAGAATCGAATATGCCGAGCAGTTTCTGATTGAGCATGGATTCTTGCAGGAACGCGTCAGAGTCCACGGCAACCTTGCCAGAATCGAGGTCTCTCAAGAAAATATCGCCGCACTTGCGGCAGAGGAAATACGTCACGCCATATGCCGGGAATTCCGGCGTCTCGGCTTCACATTCGTGACCCTGGATTTGGAGGGGTATCGAACCGGCAGCATGAACGCGACGCTGACCCGGTAGAACCCTGAGATTCTTAAAAAGACGTTTTATCCATAAAGAGAAAAAAGAGGAGATGATATTCATGGCAAACCTGCTGCAAGAAGTTGAACATGCCCTGCTTTCCGGACACTCCATTGACCGCGGGACCGCGCTGGCCCTGTCTGTCTTTCCGGACAGGCCCGCTCTTTACCGGCTGGCCGATGGAATTCGCCACCACTTCATGGGCAATCTCTTCGATGTCTGTGCTATCATCAACGCCAAGAGTGGCGCCTGCAAGGAAGATTGCCGCTTCTGCGCGCAAGCCGCACGGCACCGCACCGGCGTTGATTCCTACGCCATCATCCCGGACGAAGAGGCCCTGAGCCTGGCCCGCGAGTGTGACAGGCACGGCGTGGAACGCATCGGTCTGGTCACCAGCGGACGCAGCCTGAATGACCAGACGCTTGCCGGTCTGGTCCATCTTTTCGGCGAAATGGCCAAGACCACCCGGCTCTCCTTCTGCGCATCGGCGGGACTGCTGAACGAGCACATCGTCACCGAACTGATTCGCGCCGGGCTGAAGCGTTATCACTGCAATCTGGAGGCCTGCAAAAGCTATTTCCCAAAAGTCTGTACCACCCACACCTGGGAAGAGAAGGTGGCCACCCTCAAACTGGCGCACGCGCATGGGTTGTCCTTATGTTCCGGCGGTATTATCGGCATGGGTGAAAGTGTTGCCGACCGCATTGACCTGGCCCTGGAACTACGGGAACTGGGCGTCATGTCCATCGCCTTCAATGTGCTTACCCCAATTCCCGGCACACCGCTCGACCACCTGAAGCCTCTTCCTCTGGATGAGGTGCTCACTGCCATCGCGCTCTTCCGTCTCATCAACCCGAAGGCTGTGGTGCGCATGTGTGGAGGCCGGCAACAGCTGGGCAAGGATCAATACCGGTGTTTCACTTCGGGCGCCAACGGGGCTATTGTGGGCAACTATCTCACTACGAACGGCAATGAACTGGCCGAAGACCTGGCCCATATCAAGGCCCTGGGCTTCACCCTGGCGCGGGAATCTTCACTCGTCTGAATCAGAAGGCTTTTTGTCATACTGAGCAATGTGGTATGCTATAAAATTTTACGGGAGCAGAGTCTCCGGCAAAATGGGCCTGACCCCAACGTGGTTTTGAAAACTACTATTTTTGGCAATAGGAGGAGGTTGTGAAAAGAGTTCTCACTATTCAGGATATTTCATGTTTGGGCAAATGCTCCCTGACTATCGCACTGCCCGTCATCTCTGCGCTCGGCAGCGAGACAGTCATCCTGCCCACGGCGGTGCTGTCCACCCATACAATGTTCAAGAATTTCACCTGCAAGGATCTTTCCGACCAGCTCGACCCCATTGTTGAGCACTGGAAAAAAGAGGGTTTTGCCTTTGACGCCATCTATACCGGCTATCTTGGTACAATCGACCAAATCGATCAGATGAAACAGCTCTTCCGGGATTTCCGGGGCAAGGACACGATTATCTTCGTCGATCCGGTCATGGCCGACAACGGCAAGCTGTACCCGGCCTTCAACATGGAGTACGTGAAAAAAAACGCGGAGCTCTGCGCGGAAGCCGACATCATTGTGCCGAACATCACGGAAGCGTCCTTTATGACCGGCGCGGCATACCGCGAGGAACACGATGAAGCCTACATCAAGGATCTTCTGATGCGGCTGAACGCATTCGGCGCAAAGATCAGCGTGCTGACCGGCGTCTGCCTGGAGCCGGGAAAGATCGGCGTGATGGCCTACGAGCGGGCAAGCGACACGTATTTCACCTACCAGCGACCGCGCATTGACGCGGTCTATCACGGCACCGGCGATCTCTTTTCCAGCACCTGCATCGGCGAAATCATGCGGGGCGTGCCCTGGCGGGATGCTCTCAAAATCGCGGCCGAGTACACCGCCCATACCATGAAAGTCACCCTGCAAAATCCAGCCAAACCCTGGTACGGCGTCGATTTTGAGGCGACAATCCCCGATCTGCTCGCCATGAAATGACAGATTGAGCCGCTAGCCGGATCGCTGTGAGCTTTTCAGCCCAGTATCCGGAGAAAACCCAAAAAGAGCAGAAAAAACGCCAACGGCGATACGAACCAATAAAAAAGGGGCTGTTCCGTAAACACCGGAACAGCCCCTTTTTTGTCCTGTCTCTATAATCCGCCATTCGCCAATTCGCCGGGCTGAATTCATTTCGTTCACATTGCAGGATATTTGCTTGACAAGATACGGCGCGCGCGCTATTTAACCTACCAACAGAGTAGTTATATATGTTTATATAAGTAGCAAGAGAGGACGGGGCATCCATATTGGTCCTCTCGCATCAAACTCACAAAAAAAGGTGGCAAGATGGCGGACATCAAGGGAAGCGAAGTGGAGACGACCGGCAAAACGGCTCCGGGCTTCGCCAAAAGCATAAAAATATCAACCATACTCCCGATAGTCGCTGCAGCAGGTGCACTTATAGTCAATCTCGGACTTCCCGATTCCGCAGAACACCCGATAGCGGAACATCATTATTTCGCAGGTGCTCTTTGCGTTCTTTTGGCTTTTGCAGGAATCGCTTTTATTACTGGTATTTTTTCACAGAAATTTCGGACCGTATATCAGTCAAAGGCCCCTTTTTACAGCGGGATTATCTTATTTTTAAGTCTGTGCGACATATTGACAGCAAAAACAGCATTACTTCCAGTCCTTTACTTCCCATCTCTTGACAGGGTTTTGGGCGTATTGATTGAAGACTTTTCTTTTATCTGCAAGTGTTTGATATATTCCCTGCGTTTGCAATTTGTAGGATGGTTATGCGGCGCATTTTGTGGAATATCCACGGGTGTCGCTCTTGGTTTCATCCCTCAATTCAAATATTGGACTTATCCACTGGTAAGAATTCTTGGGCCAATTCCTTCAACGGCATGGTTTCCACTTGTTCTTGTAAGCTTTCCTACAGTCGTTTCGGCGAGCACGTTCTTAATTGCATTGGCAGTCTGGTTCCCTACAACAGTACTGACCATGAATGGCATAAATAATATTCAGAATTCATATTTTGAAGTTGCAGAGACAATGGGAGCAAGCAAAACCTATGTGATATTCCATGTTGGTATCCCAGCTGCTATGCCTCATATGTTCATTGGATTGTTCAATGGCACATGTGCATCATTCATTACCTTGGTTACAGCTGAAATGATCGGCGCAAAATGTGGAATAGGCTGGTATATCAATTGGCAAAAAGAAATGATGGCTTATGCAAATGTTTATGCCGGACTTATTGTAATGTCTCTTATTTGTTATTGTTTCATTACTCTGCTTTTTTATCTACGTGACAAGGTTCTCGTTTGGCAAAAAGGAGTTATAAAATGGTAGAAGGCGGAATATCTATTTCAAACATAAAGAAAACATTTACCAATGTTCAAAATGAAACAATAACCGCGCTCCTCAATATCAATTTAAAGATACCGACAGGATCGTTGACATCTTTAATTGGACCGTCCGGTTGCGGCAAGTCAACTGTTTTACGCCTTATAGCCGGATTAAATCATCCGGACAGTGGAACACTGACATTGGATGGAAAGCAAATCGAGAAACCAGGAAGTGATCGCGGCTTCATGTTTCAACAGCATACGCTGTTTCCCTGGCTGACGATACGCAACAATATCGCCTTCAGTTTGAAAGCGCAGAATATCTATAAAGAAAACGCCTCACGTGTCGATGAGTTTATCGATCTCGTCGGACTAAAGGGATTTGAAAACTATTATCCTCATCAACTTTCAGGCGGCATGTGTCAACGAGCGAGCCTGGCAAGAGCAATTGTAAGCCATCCCAAAGTTTTGTTGCTGGATGAGCCGTTTGGCGCGCTTGACGCTTTCACACGCATGAACATGCAGGATGAACTGCTTCGTATATGGAAAGAACGCAATATGACCATGATTATGGTTACGCACGACGTTGATGAAGCAATTTATGTATCTGATCAGATCGTCGTCATGTCTCCGCGTCCGGGAAGAATCATAAAGATAGTTGATGTCAAGCTTGCACGTCCCAGAGCGCGAAGCAGCAATGATTTTCTTCTCTACAGAAGCAAAATATTGCGGCTTCTCAACTTTGGAGGAACCGAGATACAGCCGGAATTCAGTATCTGATTTTCCAGTTCGTTTTTTTCATTCTAACCATCTCAACAAGGAGGAATCATGGCAAAAATTTCACGTTATATCGTACCTGCGCTGGCTGTCGTTGTTCTTGGCGCATGGGGAGCCCAAGGGAAAGACCTCAATCATGTCAAGATTGCATATTCTCCCAACTTGTGCCAGGCGCCCCTGCACATTGCCGTTGAAAAAGGCTTCTTTGAAGCGGAAGGCGTCAAAGCCGAAAATATCCAGGTTGATGCCGCTCACGTTCAGGAAGCCATTGGCGCCGGACAGGTCGATGTCGGTGCCGGTCTGATCAGCAAATTTTTGCAACCAGTTGAAAACGGGTTGCCGATCAAGTTCGTTTTTGGTCTCCACAAAGGATGTATCCATGTCCTTGTGCCAAAAGACTCGCCCATCAAAACGATTGCCCAGTTGAAAGGCAAACGTGTCGGCGTTCCGGGACTGGCCGACGCAGGAACGCTTATTTTGAAACGTGCTTTGACAATGGAGGGAATCAGCGTTGACGTAAAGAATTCCGAAGTGGAATTCATTGTCTACGAACGGAACAACCTGCCTCAAGTTCTGGAAAAAGGATTGGTGGACGCCATTGCGCTGGGCGATCCGCAGGCCTCGATTGTAGCTGAACAACTGAATCTGGTGAAACTCATTGATACGTCGAAAACCGCTCCTTTCAATGAGGAATATTGCTGCGCGATCTTCCTGACAGCAAAATTCGCGAAAAAGAACCCGGAACTTGCCGCTCAAGTGACGAAAGCTTTGTTAAAAGCATCCGCCTGGGTTAAAGCGCACCCGGAAGAAGCGGCCAAGATTCAGGTAGAGAAAAAATACGTCGCAGGAAATGCCGAATTTAATGCGAAACTTCTTCGAGACTATGACTACAAACCTTCGGTTCAAGGCGGATATGAAGCCATCAAGCGCAATACCGAACAGCTTTCCGCAATAGGCATCCTGAAAAAAGGAACAGATGCAAAGGCGTTTTCCGACAGAGTTTTTCTTTTCCAGAAAGGAGTTCCTGACAGTTACTCTGCGAAGGATGTGGAGAACGTCAAATAAATTCAGGATGACATAGAGTACGAGGTAATCATGGCAAATAAAGAAATTGTCCTCAGTTGTGCCGACTGTGTATCAAAATCATGCCGCAGTCATGACGAAAGCCGTTACCCAGATTTTTGCTTAACGGAACACGTTGACAAGGAACTGCTGGAAAACGTGATCAACATCTACAAGAATAATCCGGAGATTGGAGAGATCTCCCGAATTTCCGCCTGCATAGAAGGCGAATTTTACGGAAGGATGACCCGCGTTGAAGAAACCATCGAGCTCATAAAGCGAATGCATTACAAGTACATAGGAATTGCTTCCTGTGTTGGTTTGATAGAGGAAACCCGTATTTTGACCAAAATTCTCCGTGGGGCCGGCATCAAAAGTTATACGGTCGGTTGCAAAGTCGGGGCAACGGATAAAACCGTCATCGGCGTTCCCAATGAAAAGAAAGTGAATGGCGGATGCGGTCATGAATCCATGTGTAATCCGATTATGCAGGCAAAGGTTTTGGCTCGGGAAGGAACCGATTTTAATATAGTCATGGGACTTTGTGTCGGTCATGACACGCTCTTTTTGAAATATTCGGAAGCGCCGACCACGGTTATGGTTGTGAAAGACCGCGTGCTTGGGCACAATCCCGTTGCGGCGCTCTACACGGCCAATTCCATGTATTCACGCTTCAAGAAAGAGCTTGGATTGTAACTTTCCCTTTTCTGAAGACGTATTAAACATCAAATAGGAACAAACGGCTGCCTGTCTGTCCGTAATATCAAAAACGGAGCGGTTCGGAAGACAGCCATCGCACCGGACCGCCGGACAAGGGGAATTTTGGGGGGAACTGTAGAAAATTGAAAAAAATCCCCCCTTTTCCCCTTGACACCCAGAGCAAAGCAAGATATATGTCCCAATCAACATACCAACATAGTTGGTTAATCCTTTTAAAGGAGAAGGAAGCATGAAGTTCGCAACTCTGTGTCAAATGCTGTGTTGTTGCCGTACCGGCCCATCCCGCCTAACGTGTCGTCTCCGATGTTGCACTGCCGGACAAACACGAATGCACATATGAGCGGGATGAAAAGATCGTCCCGCTTTTTTATTGCTGAAAAAACAAGAAAACATCTGGAAAGGAATATAGCACCATGAAACATCACAAAAACCGTCTCATTTTTCCGGCATTCGCCGCCGCTTTCGCCCTGGGAGCCCTGGGCATGCTGGCCGTTCCCGCTCCGGGCAACGCCGCAGAGAAAAAAGGCCCCATTGAGCTGACGAATGTCTCCTATGATCCAACCCGCGAACTGTATGCCGCCTACAACAAGATCTTCGAACCCCACTACGAAAAGCTGACCGGCCGCAAGATCACGGTGACCCAGTCTCATGGAGGATCCGGCAAACAGGCGCTGGAAGTGGCCAACGGCCTTGAGGCCGACGTGGTCACTCTGGCTCTGGAAGGCGACGTGCAGGTCGTGGCCGACGCCGGGCTCATCGACCCCGGCTTTACCGCCGAATTTCCGCTGGACAGCTCGCCCTACACCTCGACCATCGTCTTTCTCGTTCGCGCCGGGAATCCCAAGAAGATCCTCGACTGGAACGATCTCGTCCGGGATGACGTGGGCATCATCACTCCGAACCCCAAGACCTCCGGCGGCGCCATGTGGAACTATTTGGCGGCCTGGCGCTACTTCGAACTTCAGGGGCAGGACAATAAGCAGATTCTGAACTCCATACGCAAACTGTACCGCAACGTGGTGGTCCTGGATTCCGGCGCGCGCGGTTCAACCACTTCCTTCGTCGAAAACAAACAGGGTGACGTGCTGCTGGCTTGGGAAAATGAGGCTTTCCTGTCCCTGAAAGAGTATCCAGGCGAGTACGAGATCGTGGTTCCTTCCGTCTCCATCCTGTGCCAGCCCACCGTGGCCGTGGTGGACAAGGTGGCCAAAAAGCACGGTACAGCGGACGCGGCCAAGGAGTACCTGAGCTACCTCTACTCCGATGAGGCCCAGACCATTGAGGCCCAAAACTTCTACCGCCCAAGTTCGAAAGCGGTCCGTGAACGTTTTGTATCAACCTCCGGATCCTCCACCATCACCGCGATTCCCGCGGACGGCCGCTGGATCAACGAGAACGTACATCTTACGGACATCGGCCACTTTGGCGGCTGGGCCAAGGCGAGAGCCGTTCACTTCGCCAACGGCGCCAATTTTGACAGTATCTACGAGCGCCGCTAGCGGCACTGCTTTTCGGGGCGCGGGCCGGGACGCTTCGCCCCGAAAAGCTCTGTTTGCGCCACAACGCCTTAAGGAAAAACCATGAAACACTCAACGCGAAACAACCGGCACAGCATCATCCCGGGCTTCGGACTGTCCTTCGGAGTCACAATCACCATCCTGAGCCTGGTGGTGCTGATTCCGCTGTGCTCACTGGTGGTCTTTGCGGCCAAGCTCTCGCCCGCCGAATTTTTCAATATCATCACCCGGCCACGAGTGCTGTCGAGCTGCTGGGTGAGCCTCTCCACGGCTTTGGCGGCGGCGCTGGTCAACGCGGTCATGGGACTTATCCTCGCCTGGGTACTGGTGCGTTACGAATTTCCCGGTAAACGTTTTATCGACGGCATCATTGAGCTGCCCTTTGCCCTGCCCACGGCGGTGGCAGGCATCTCCCTGACCCATCTAACCACAACCAATGGCTGGGTGGGAAAAATCTTCCACGATCTTTTCGGTATCCGTATCGCCTATACCCGTCTGGGCATTATCGTGGCCCTCGTCTTTATCGGCATCCCCTTCGTGGTACGCTCGATCCAGCCCGTGCTGGAAAAGATCGACATCCAGTACGAGGAGGCGGCCATGATTCTGGGCGCAAGCGGCAG
>JAFZPK010000121.1 GCA_017552515.1 Deltaproteobacteria bacterium
GACCGCTCTTCAACGCCCAGGGCGAGGTCGTCGGCATCAACACCGCCATTATCCGCGGCGGTCAGGGAATAGGCTTTGCGACGCCGATCAACGTTGCCCGCAACATCCTGCCGCAGCTGAAGAAAACCGGAAAAGTGGTGCGTGGCTGGCTGGGCGTGGCGGTGCAGGTCGTTACCCCGGAACTGGCCAAGTCCTATGGACTGGAAGAGGCCCAGGGTGCGCTGGTTGCCGAGGTCATCAAGGGCTCGCCCGCAGAAAAATGCGGCATCCAGCCTGAAGACATCATTCTCTCCTTTGACGGCAAAGAGGTGAACATGCTCAATGATCTGCCGAGACTGGTGGCGGATCGGGCAGTGGGAGAAAAGGTCACCATCGTGGTTTTGCGCGACGGCAAAAACAAAAAGACCTTTACCGCCACCCTTGTCCAGTCCCCCGAAGACGGAGAAAATGACAGCGACAACGGCGACGAACCTTCTTCCGCCTCCCTCCTGGGACTCCAGGTGGAAGATGTCACGCCGAACAACGCGCGCTTCTACCGTCTGAAAGAGGGAAGCCGCGGCGCGCTGGTCGTTCGCTCCAGCGGTCTGGCGGCGGAAAACGGCATTCGCCCGGGCGATCTGATTCAGCAGATTGACAAAACGCCTGTCACCGATGCGGCAAGTTTCTCCCGGGCGGTCAAAAAGCTCAAAAAGGGCCAGGTTGTCCGTCTGCTGGTAAAACGCGGCAGCACCGCCCTCTACACCGCAATGATGATAGAGTGAGAGAGGCTCCGTTCAAAGCTTGAGAGACTCCCTCAGGGAACCAATCCTCTGGGGGAGTTTTGCGATTTCTCACAACTTTTTAAGAAAACTGAGATTCCCATGATGAAATTTCCCAATATTCTGGTTCTGGGCGCCATTCTTGCCTGTTTTGTCATCATACTTGCCGTGGTGGGGAAAAGTTACCTGCACCAGCGCCAGCAACAGCAGCTTCCGCTGCTTAGCGCCGAAGCCACGGTGATCTCCAAGAAGATCCGCACTGTAATGGAGCATGGCTCCCAAGACAAGCGCAGCGCCGTGAAACCGCTGCAGAGGTACCGGATCACTTTCAACCTGCCCAGGGAAGCGCGCGATGCGGAATATGAGGTGGATGCCGAGACTTTCAAGGCGCTTGAAGTGGGCGACAGGGGAACGCTCTGGCATCAGGGGACGCTGTTCAACCGCTTCGAACCGCTCAGAGGAAAAATACGATAAACAACGGTGGAAAAAGGAAAAACGGCCAGGGACCTTTTTCCGGCTTATGTCGGAAAACAAGGGTTCTGGCCGTTTTTTGTATTGATCTTGCCTTCCGCCTATCTGCCACCAGTCTACGAACTGTCTTCTTCAGGCAGAACAGCTTGAAATATTCACGAGCTACCCCTTATACTTTTTATATGAATAACACACATGAAAGACACGGAGCCCTGCGGAACTTTTGCCGGCGCATAAAAGCTTTCTTCTCCCGCAAAAGTCTTTCATCTCCCTGTTTTCATCCACTTCGGAGAATTTCCATGCAAGGTCAGGATACCGTACGCGAAAACCAGGATGTGACCGTTCGTGAAAATCAGGATGCTGCTACTGTCCGCGAAAATCAGGATGCCAATGCCACGGTCCGCGAAGGACAGAGTGCCGCGAATCCGAAAAGCTCCGGCGTGGGCACGTTTTTTCACGAGTACCGCATTGTCCGGCAGCTGCCGACAAGGGGCAGCGAGGCCGACATCTTCATCCTGGAGAAGGATGGCCGTCAGTATGTCCTTAAGCAGTACCGCTACGGCATTGAACCCAAAAGGGAGATTTTGCAGGGCATCAAGGGGCTGGGCGAAAGCCATCCTCATGAGTTTATCCGCATACTTGAGGCCGATTTTGACGCCGCAAGCGGGCGCTGGTACGAAATACAGGAGTATGCGGAACACGGTTCCCTGCAGACTGTCATGGCCGACCCCTCCCTGCTGACCGATGCGCAGCGGGCAACCTTTTTCAACGATGTCGCGCGCGAAATAACCAACGCCCTGAATATCCTGCACCAGAACAACCTGCTGCATCTCGATCTCAAGCCCTCCAACATCCTTTTGCGCGCCGTTTCACCGCTCGATCTGGTGCTGATCGATTTCGGCATTGCGACGTCACTGGATTCGGACATGTCGAAGAAATTCACGCAGGCTCGCGGCACACCCATGTACCAGTCGCCGGAATCCTACAGCGGCGGCGTGGGACGGCCCGCCGACTGGTGGGGACTGGGCATGATCCTGCTGGAAATTGCTGCCGGAAAGCATCCTTTCAGGGGCTTAGGCAACAGCGTCATTATGGAATGGGTTCTGACCAAACCGGCACCGATCCCCGAGAATCTGGATACCGGACAGAAAGAACTGCTCCGCGGACTTCTGACACGCGATCCGGAAAAACGCTGGGGATATAAGCAGGTGGCCCGCTGGCTTTCCGGGGAGCGCAACATTCCGCAGCACTTTGAAAACGCTCCGACAGCGCAAACGCAGTCCGGAAAAGGCACACTGACACCCGTCACCTTCATGGGAGCGCTGTACCGGAATCCGGCCGATCTGGCCGCCGCATTCCTGAAGAACGAACTGGCCTGGGAAAAGGGCAAGGCTTTCCTGCTGCGCGGCTACGTCAGGCAGTGGCTGGAAAAAAACGATGAATTTGAAACCGCCGTGGATATAGACCATGTCCTGTCCGGCACGGAAGACAACGATGAAAAACTGTTCCGCTTTACGCAGCGCTTCGGCCACGAAGTGCCTTTTGCCTTTGGCGGGCACCTGATCACACTTGAGAACCTGCTGCTCTTCGCCGGGAAGGCACTGAAACGCCAGCAGGTAACGGCGATGGAGCAAAAGATTGTGGATTCCCTTTCAAATGGTCTTCTGCTCTCCTGCCTTGAGTTTTACAAGCAGCAGGGACAGATCTCGGAATCACTGCGGGATTTGGAGACAGTGCTGCAAACCGTGAAGGGCAAACCGAAGGAACAGATAGCGAAGATACTGGATGTCTTCGCACATCCCGAAAAATACGCATCCCTTTTGAATGGAAGTGATGAAGGGCTTTCGTCTGCTGGTCTGGGCCGTTTGGGAAGTATTCTTCAGCGTATTGGTCTTCGTCGGAATGAACAGACACGCACCGAAAATACTTCTCCAGGTGATATGAGCATTCAGGAGATTGCCAAAAGAATATCCGCACTTGAGGAGCAGGAGAAAAGAAAACAACAGGAGCAGATTGAACAGGAAAGAAGAGAGCAGGAGCGAAGGGAGCAGGAAAGAAAAGACCAGGAAAAAAGGGAACAGGAGCAAAGAAAACAGCAGGAGCGGTTTGAGCAGGAAAGAAGAGAACGGGAAAGAAGGGAACAGCAGGAGCGGCTTGAGCAGGAAAGACGGGAGCAGGAAAGAAGAAGACAGCAGGAGCGGCTTGAACAGGAAAGAAGGGCGCAGGAGAGAAGAAGACAGCAGGAAAGTCTTGAAAGGCAAAGAAGAGCTCGAAATATCAATAGAAGAACGATTATTCCTGCTTTCTTTGCCTATATATTTTTATTCAATATTTTTAACACTGCTATTTCAACAGGATCGCCAGTAGGAATATTTTTAGGTATAATCTTAATAGTAGTACCAATTATAATAATTAGGAGATTCACATCTCTTTCAAGATCAATTTTTATTTCTGTTGTATTATTTATAATATCGTTTATATTTGGTGATTACCTCATTCTTCCTATTATATTACTTTCCTCGTTATTTGGAAATTAAAATTATGATACTATTTAAACAGGATTAAAAAATAAAAATAAATGCTTAGATTGGAAAACATCGCTTTATTCATCTTTAGTATTGAAATATAAAAGCCGGAAAGCTGTCAACCGCATCGGCGGTTGAGTACAGCTTTTCCGGCTTTGTTATGAGTTTTTTATAGTCCGCGTTTTTCCTCCGATTCGCTTCTCCTGCCAGCCTTCCGGAGAGAGAAGATCCGTATCAGTGCCCGATGACCTCGCTCTTGGTGAAAATGGCGCGCAGCGGCATCCCCTGCTCTTCGAGAAACTCGCGTCCCCCCTCTTCCCGATCGACCAGCGTGATGACGCCGACCACATCCAGGCCCTCCTCGCGCGCGCGATCCACCGCCTTCATGGAGGAACCACCGGTGGTCACCACATCCTCGACAATCACGACGCGCGAGCCAGCGCGCAGGTTCTTGCGGCCCTCGATCCACTGGGCGGTGCCATGTTTTTTGGGCTCCTTGCGAATGATAAAGGCGGGAATCGGGTTGCCCGCCAGACAGCTCACCACCGAGACCGCCGTGGCAATCGGATCCGCGCCCAGCGTAATGCCGCCCACGCCCTCGATGGGGCCGGGAAATTTCAAAA
>JAFZPK010000122.1 GCA_017552515.1 Deltaproteobacteria bacterium
CCAACTACAGCCTGGGCGGCGCGGATTTGCTGCGGCGGGCCATGGGCAAGAAAAAGGCCGACGAAATGGCGAAGCAGCGTGTCCAGTTCATGAAGGGCGTGGCCGAAAACGGGCTCAATCTGAAAAAGGCGGAAAATATCTTCAATCTGATGGAGAAATTTGCGGAATACGGCTTCAACAAGTCGCACTCCGCAGCCTATGCGCTGGTGGCCTACCAGACCGCCTATCTCAAGGCTCATTATCCGGTGGAATTTATGGCGGCGCTTCTGACCGAGGATATGGAATCGACCGACAAGGTCAACAAGAGTATCATGGAGCTGCACGCCATGGGGATTACCACTTTGCCGCCCGACATCAACGCCTCGCGCCGTTCCTTTACCGTGGCGGACAATGCCATCCGCTTCGGGCTGGGCGCGGTGAAGGGGGTAGGGGAGACGGCGCTGGAGTCGATAGAGGAGGCGCGCGAATCGGGGCCCTTTACCTCGTTGCACGATTTTTGCAAACGCGTGGAACTGCGCAAGGTCAACAAGAAGGTGGTGGAATCGCTGGTGAAGTGCGGCGCCTTTGACTGCCTGGAAGGGAACCGCGCCCAGAAGTTCGAGGCCATAGAGCATGCCATCAGTCTAGGGCAGGACGCCCAGCGCGAGCGTGAACAGGGGCAGGGCTCGCTGTTTGGCGGGGAAGATATGCAGGAAAGCGCCACCGGTTACGAACAACTGCCGGATGTGGAGGAATGGCCGGAGAAGCTCAGGTTGGCCTACGAGAAGGAGGCTTTGGGCTTCTTTATCACCGGTCATCCAATGGAGCGCTTTGCGGGACAGGTCAAACGGCTGGGGAGCTGCGATTTGGCCGCCCTGAGAGACCTGCCGGACCGGCAGCCGGTAACGGTTTGCGGCATTGTGGCCGTTTTACGTGAGAAGACCACCAAGAAGGGCGACCGGATGGCGGTGGTGACGCTGGAAGATTTGAGCGGCACGGCGGAACTGGTCATTTTCCCGGATCTGTACTCCAAAAGCCGTGATCTGCTGACTCTGGAAGAGCCGCTGGTGGTGAAGGGACGGGTGAGCGCCGAAGAGGAAAGCAGTAAAATTATGGCTGAAGAGGTGCTGGAACTGGCGCATTGCCGCCTGCCCGAGATCCGTCGGGTCTTCTTTCCCCTGAACGCGCAATCCGCTCAGGATCCGGAGGTTCTGGGGCGGATCCGCACGCTTTTGAGCCAGTATCCCGGCGCTTGCGAAACCTTTGCCCGGGTGACGCTGCCGGAAAAGGGCAGCGCGGTGATCCGGTTTCCGGAAGATTTGCGGGTGACGCCCGCTCCCGAACTGCTTGAAGCCGCGGGAAAACTGCTGGATGCGGAGGTGCATTGCGAAGGATAGAGGGACTATGAAAACATTTTTCAAAATTGTTAAAAATATTTCCCTGCTTTTCATTTTTGTTGGTCTTTTGGCCATCATAGTGGGAGGTGTCGCGGTATTGGGCGTCTATCATCACATTGCGGCGACTCTGCCGCGGGTGGATCGGCTTGAAGATTACCGCCCGCCGGTTATCACAACGATCTACGCCGCGGATGGCACACCGATGATGGAGTATATCAAGGAGCGGCGGGTGGTGCTGCCGGTCACCTCCATGCCCAAACAGCTGATCAATGCCTTTGTCGCCGCGGAAGACAAGCGGTTTTTCCACCACAAGGGCATCAATCTGTATTCCATCGCCCGCGCCGCTTTGAAAAATTACCGCACGAAAGGCATCCGGCAGGGCGGCAGCACCATTACCCAGCAGGTTGCCAAGAGCCTTCTGCTGACGCCGGAAAGAACCTACACCCGCAAGCTCAAGGAAGCCTTGCTGGCCTGGCGCATTGAGCGGTCGCTCAGCAAGGAGGGTATCCTCTATCTCTACCTGAACCAGATCTATCTGGGACATACCGCCTATGGCGTGGAAGCTGCGGCCCAGGTTTATTTTGACAAGTCGGTCAACCAGCTCACCCTGGGAGAATGCGCCCTGCTGGCCGGCCTGCCGCAGGCGCCCAGCCGCTATTCACCCCACCACAATTTGGAAAGCGCGCTGAGAAGACGCCGTTATGTGCTGAGCCGGATGGCGGAAGATGGCTATATCTCCGAGCGCGAGGCGGATGAGGCCGCGAAAGAGCCGGTGAAGCTTCGCTCACGCTCCCTGAAGCTCGACAATCCGGCGCCCTATTTTTGTGAGCAGGTACGGCGTTATCTGCAAAGGACCTATGGCGAACAGATGCTGTACGAAGGTGGTTTGAAGGTCTTTACCACCCTTGATCCGAAGCTGCAGAAAGCCGCGCAGGAGGCTGTACGCGGCAATCTGGAAAGCTATGATCGCCGTCATGGCTACCGTGGCCCGGCAAAGATCCTTGCCGATGCGGAAGTGGCCGGATTTCTCAGGAAACAGAACGAGGAGTGGGATGAGCTTCCACCTTCGGACGGCACGCTGCTGGACGCAGTGGTATCCGGTTCGCCTGCTGATGGCAAGGGACTGGTGGTGCGTTTCGGTTCGTTTCAGGCGGTGTTGCCGGAGCGTTCCTGGGCGGGTGCGCTGCATTTTGCCAAAAGCGGACCGTTCAGAAAGGGAAATGGGCTGCTTTTCCCCCGCAACGCGCTGGTAAAAATTCGTCTGGGCAAACGCCTTAACGATGGCACGTACTCGGCTGTTCTCGGACAGAGCCCGAAGGCGCAGAGCTGTCTGGTCGCCATGGATCCGGAAAACGGCCGGGTCCGGGCAATGGTGGGCGGCTATGATTACAACGAAAGCCAGTTTAATCGTACCACGCAGGCGAAACGCCAGCCCGGCTCCGCCTTCAAACCCATAGTTTATGCCGCCGCCCTGGACAAGGGCTATACGGCGGCCAGCATTCTCCAGGATACGCCGATCTCATTTCCGGCCATGGACCGGCACGGGCGTTTGCGCAGGTGGACTCCCAAGAATTCCGGCGGCCGTTACCATGGTCCGACATCGCTGCGGCGCGCGTTGACCTATTCCTACAATGTTCCCGTCATCCAGGTCCTGCAAGACATCGGGGTGGACTATGCCGCCTCCTATGCCGCCAAACTTGGCATTGAATCCCCGGTGGTGCGCAATCTTACGATGGCGCTTGGCACCTCGCTGGTAACTCCTCTGGAATTGACGACCGCCTACTGCGTGTTTGCCAACGGCGGCATCAGGGTAACGCCCACCTATGTCGTCAAGATACTGGATCGCAATGGCAAGGTGCTGGAATCCTCCGATCCTGCCGATTTTCAAAACGGCATCGAGATGGGGCAGCGGTTGAACACCGTGATGCGGGAGCGGGTGCTTTCACCGGAGACCGCCTATCTGATGACCAATTTGATGGAAAGCGTGGTGCGTGACGGCACGGGTTCCAGGGCGCGTGAATTGAAGCGGCCGGTCGCCGGAAAGACTGGCACCACCAACGATCTGAAGGACGCGTGGTTTGCCGGTTTTGTGCCTCAGCTGGCGGCTGCCTGCTGGGTTGGTTATGATGACAGCAAGCCGCTGGGGGCTGCCGAAACCGGAGCGAAGCTTGCGCTTCCGGGCTGGTTGGCCTTCATGCAGGAGGCCCTCAAGGATGTGCCGCCGCGTCATTTTGCCGTGCCGGACACCATCGAGTTCCAGGCGATAGATCCCGCGAGCGGCCTGTTGGCCTCGGATCGCGTCGCCTCGCCCTTTATCGAAGTCTTTGCGCCGGGCACTGTCCCGGAACGTTCGGCATATACCTACCGGCCTTCCGCTTCAAAGCGTTCTTCGTCTTCATCCTCTTCTTCGAAAAAAAGCTCCGAGGGTCTGAAGTCTTCCGATTTCTTCAAGTTGGATCTGATGGATTAAAAGAACTCACACTTTGCCCGTCAGGAAAAGCAGAACAGAAAACAGAAAAACCGCAAGGCCTCACAACCGGGCCTTGCGGTTTCTTTTTTGCTTTTGCGTCTTTGGTTTGGATATGGCGCTTTAGGCCTTCACTCCCATTATTTCCTCAATGCTGGCAGCGGTCTGCTGATCCAGGCCCATGCCTGCTGCCAGATGGGCGAGATAGGCACGTTCGTTGGCATTGACCTCGATCGGGATAAGCGAAGCGCTGTACAGCTTGGCCGCCAACTCGATGTTTCCCTGCGCCTCGGCGATCAGGGCTTCGGTTTCCATCGGCGCTTTCAACTTTTCGATGAGGTAGTCCTTGGTTTCATCGTCGGCGCCGCTTTCCTCCAGATGGCCCATGATATAGTTGAATTCGTCTTCCGTAATGACACCATCGGCCTTGACGGCGTTGATCATGGCCCGCAGCACCAGTTCCGCTTCCCGATCGCTGACATTCTCCGGATCCATGCCCATATCCGTGAAGCCCATGGCGGCACGGCGGGTAATCTTGTTTTTGAGGGCACGCAGGGCAATGCTGCCCAGTATGGCCATCAGGCCGCCCTTGAGCGCACCGCCCATGGGGCTTTTCCCAGTGCTCCGGGGAGCAGCGCTTCTGCCGCCGCCCAGGATGGTGCCGAGCAGGTCGCCCAGGCCGCCCAGTACCGAGGAGTTGCCTCTTCCACCGCTTTTGATGATGTCCTCCAGCGGATTGGAAGGGCGGTTGCCGGTGGGAGGCATGGTATTACCCGGTGCGCGTCCGCCAAACAGATCATCCAGGGGACCGCGCCGGGGCGCTGCCGGTATGGAGGAACGCCCGGCTGTGGAGGCCGTGGCATCTGGACGCAGACTGTCCAGACTGCCGGTTCCTCCTGTGTCATAGGATGTTCCTTCCTGCTGCGGCGCGGACTGACCACGGCCAAGCAGATCGCCAAGACCTCCCGTGCCGCCACGTCCCAGCTGGTTGAGCAGATCGGAGAGGTCACCACCCATGGCGTTGCCGATTCGGTCCTGCGCATAGGCTGAGGAATTGCCGGCGGAGCCACCGCCCTGTAAAAGTGCTCCCAGAATTTTGTCGAGATCCATATGCCATTCTCCTTTTTTGTTAGGCGGAAAAGAACACCCCCGGCCGCCTGTGCGGCGGGCCGGGGACTGGTCATAAGTCCAAACGGTGAAAAGAAACGGCCTCTTTTGTGGAGAAGTTCCTATGCCTTGGCAATGCCCACGAACTGGTACCCTACGCTGCGGATGGTTTTAATGCGTTCGTCTCCTCCCAGTTTGCGGCGCAGGCTGCTGATATGGACATCAATACTACGATCGTAGGGGGAAAGAGGACGTCCCAGCACCTTTTGCGCCAGCATTTCGCGGTTGACCACTTGCCCGGCGTTACGCAGCAGCAGTTCCAGAAAGGAAAATTCCACCGCTGTCAGGTTGACCTCATTGCCCGCACAGAGAACTGTGCGGGTGGCGGGGTTCAGTTCCACGTCGCCGACCCGCACCACGGCGGTCTCCTCGCCCATATTGGGCTGGAAAGGCGCGCGGCGCTGGATGGCACGAATCCGTGCAACCAGCTCGCGGGGATTGAAAGGCTTGGGCAGATAGTCGTCCGCCCCCATCTCCAGTCCGACGATGCGATCCACCTCGTCTCCACGGGCGGTGAGCATAATAACCGGCACATGCGATTTTTGGCGCAGTTCCCGTAACACTTCGAACCCGCTTCGGCCTGGCAGCATGACATCCAGAACCACCAGCGCCGGATCCTTTTCCAGCGCCATGGCCAGACCATCATCGGCATTGAAGGCGGAGGCGATTTCAAAACCCTCGTGGCCCAGATATTCGGTGAGCAGTTCGGTCAGTTCGGTATCGTCATCTATAATGAGAATAAGGTTCATGGAAGCTGCCCTCTGTGTTTGCGTACCAGTTCGTGGTGCCTTACAGCGAATGGTCGTTATCGGTGATCTTGTTTGTGATGTTTTCTTTCATCCAGCTTTTGTCCCACCACTCCACCGGATCCACCGGCACGCCCGCAACGAGTATGCCGAAATGCAGATGATCGCCGCCAGCCATGCCGGTTGCGCCGGTGCGCGCGATAGGGGTACCTGTCTCCACGTTTTGCCCTTCCTTGACG
>JAFZPK010000123.1 GCA_017552515.1 Deltaproteobacteria bacterium
ATGCGATCCCGCACGCGGCGGCGATCCATCTCCAGCTTGGTTTCTCCCGGTCCTCTTCCGCCGATGCCGCCCATCAGCCGCGACATGCTGGTACCATGTCCGGTCAGGCGCGGCAGAAGATATTTGAGCTGCGCCAGTTCCACCTGAACCTTCCCGTCACGGGTGTGGGCGCGGCGGGCGAAAATGTCCAGAATGAGCTGGGTGCGGTCGATGACCTTGATGTCGGCCAGTGCGGAGATCGAGCGAATCTGGCCGGGGGAAAGGTTTTGATCGAAGATCAAAAGTCCTGCGCCTGCCTGCATGGCCTGGATGATGACTTCCCTCAGTTTGCCTTCTCCCAGCAGATAGCGCGGGTGCGGATGGGCGCTTCGCTGAGATTCACGGGCGATAACCCGCACTCCCGCCGTGCGCGCCAGCTCCTCCAGCTCGTCCAGAGAGGCGTTTTGGCTTTCGCGGCTTGCCGCGCTCACGGAGATAAGCAGTGCCCGTTCATTCTCGCTGTCAAGCGCCTCCGATCCTGCGGCGGCACGAACCAGTTCCTCTTCCTGCGCGGGAATAAATTCGCGGGGATTGAGATCGAAACGTCCGATGTCGGAAAAGGTCAGTGTTTCGGTGTTTTGCAAACGATCATTTGCGGGCAGCAGGTATGAACACCAGATCTTCCCGGGAAGACCCTCTGCACGCATGCCAATGACCACCATCAGATCAAAGCGCAAAAGGGCGAGGTCGGTGAGATCGTCACGGCTGGGCGGGCTTTCGTCCAGATGGACATGAATGTAGCGCAGCCCCCGCAGGCCGCCGCGCCGCGCCGGCCAGTGACTCAGGTCGGGCAGAAACAGGCCGTGTTCGTCGCCAACGATAACGTGGCGCACCATTCCCTGGCGATCGGCTAAGATTCCCACCTGTCGTTTGATTTCGCAGGCAATGCCGGCAAGGAAATGGGCAAGCTCCGGGCCGATAACCCGATCCGGCGGCAAACGACGCCGGGCGATTCGTTCCAAGGCATGAATTTGGCTGCTTTTCAGTCCACCAATATTGCCGTTGATCATGGTCTGTCCATGTTGTCTGATCTGAACCTGTGATGTGCGGTTTGCCGTAATACTTTATTTCGGTTATCCTGTAATTAGAGGCTGCGCCACGGCGTCTGCCCGCTTAAAATTAACTGTTCCATGGGGATTTTTCAATTGCTGATGCCATGCGGATTGGCTTGGGCAACAACTTTTGTGGGACAATCCGCTTTCAGGGGAAAGGAAAGGTGTTATGTCGGAAGGAACGATAGCGGCGGTGGTTTTGGCTGCAGGTCGTGGCACCCGGATGAAGTCGGAGCGCGCCAAGGTACTGCATCCTGTGTGTGGCGCGGCTCTGGGCGCCTATCCGGTGCGGGCCGCGCGGGCGGCGGGGGCGGATCCGATCTGGGTGGTGGTTGGGCACGATGGGGAACATGTGCAGGAGGCTCTTGCAGCGGAAGGCGTGGGCTTTGTGCGGCAGGAACAGCAGTTGGGGACCGGCCATGCCTTGCTGTGTGCAGAAAAGGATTTAAGGGACTTTCGCGGATCGCTGCTGCTCTTGTGCGGGGATACGCCGCTTTTGCGCCCGGAAACGCTCACTGCGCTTGCCGAACGTCAAAGAACGGAACATGCCGCGGTCACGGTGCTCACCATGCGTCGCGCCGATCCGGCGGGCTATGGCCGGATCGTTCGCAATAAGGACGAACTGCTGGCGATTGTCGAGGAGAAGGATGCTTCCGAGAGTGAACGCCGGATAACCGAGGTCAACACCGGCATCTACGTTTTTGAGGCGCCCTGGGTCTTTGAAATGCTGCATCATCTGGACAATGCCAATGCCCAGGGGGAATACTACCTGACCGACGTTGTACGTCTGGCGCGTGAACAGGGAGCGGTGGTGCGTGCGTTGGAGCTTGCCGATCCGGACGAGGCCCTGGGAGTCAACAACCGCGCCCAGCTGGCGGAAGCGGCGAAGGTTATGCAGGGGCGCATCAATTATGCCCATCAGCTTGCCGGAGTCACAATCCTCGATCCCGCCTCCACCTATATCGAAGCTTCAGTGCGAATTGGCGTCGACACGGTCATCCATCCGGGTGTCCATCTCTGGGGAAAAACCGAAATCGGCCCTTCCTGTCTGATTGAGCCGGGCACTGTGATTCGCGATTCGCGTCTGGCGGGGCATGTGCATGTCAAGGCGTATTCGGTCATTGAGGAGTCCGAGGTGGGGGTGAATTCCGTTATTGGCCCGATGGCGCATATGCGTCCGGGAAGCATCCTGCGCGGCGACAATAAAATCGGCAACTTTGTGGAAACCAAGAAGGTGGACATCGGACTGCATTCCAAGGCCAGCCATCTGACCTATTTGGGTGATGCGGAAATCGGCGCGGATGTCAACATCGGCTGCGGCACCATCACCTGCAACTACGATGGGGTCAACAAGTACAAAACCATCATTGAGGATGAAGTATTTGTCGGCAGCGATACCCAGTTTGTGGCGCCGGTGCGGGTGGGCCGCAACAGTCTGGTGGGCGCCGGTTCCACCATTGTGCGCGACGTGCCGCCGGATGCGCTTGCCATCTCCCGCGCGGAGCAGAAAAATGTCGAGGGCTGGCGCTTGCGGCATCCGCTGAAAAAGAAGGAAAAGTGACGGGCAAACGGGAAGCACCCGCCATTGCGGAGGAGAAGCTTTTATGACCCTGGCTCTTGTCATGCGGATTCTGTTTGGGCTGCTGGTGC
>JAFZPK010000124.1 GCA_017552515.1 Deltaproteobacteria bacterium
AGCATCTGGAAGGGCTTGGTGTCGTCGCCCTCGGGCGGCTGGACATGCTCCAGAATGGCGCGGAACAGGGGCTCCATGTTCTGGGCGGGCGTGGCCAGATCCAGTGTGGCCTGCCCCAGCTTGGCCGACGTGTAGATGATGGGGAAGTCGAGCTGTTCATCGGTGGCGTTCAGTTCGCAGAACAGATCGAACACCATGTTGACCACTTCTTCGGGACGGGCACCCGGGCGGTCAATTTTGTTGATGACCACGAGCGGCCGCTGTCCCAGCTCCAGCGATTTTTTCAGCACGAAGCGGGTTTGCGGCATGGGGCCGTCGAAGGCGTCCACCAGAAGCAGCACGGAATCCACCATCTTGAGCACCCGTTCAACCTCGCCGCCAAAATCGGCGTGGCCGGGCGTATCCACAATATTGATTTTGACTCCATTGTGGGAAACGGATAAGTTTTTGGCAAGAATGGTAATGCCCCGTTCCTTTTCGAGATCGTTGCGGTCCATGATGCGTTCGGTGACGACCTGATTGGAACGGAAAATGCCGGACTGGCGCAGCAGGGCGTCGACCAGCGTGGTTTTCCCATGATCGACATGGGCGATAATGGCGATGTTGCGAATGGGCTTGGACATGATTTTCGTTACCTGTAAAAAGTTGAATGCCTTAAAGTAAAAAAGAACCGCCTTTTTCTCTTTCATTTCGAAAGAGGCGGAGAATCCGGTTATAACAAAGAGAAAACACGTCTGCGTGGAGGCAATGGACGAAAAAGGAATGCCGCGCAGGAATTGCAACTATATGAATGCATCTTTTTGCTGGCAAGGGTATTTCTATAGATCTTTGTTGCGCAAGGCGGTTTTTTTGAGAAAGACTTCGGCGGGACTCCTGAAACCATTACATTTCATAAAAGAAAAGGGGGAAAAGATGAGTGCGGTACAGGAAAAACGGGTGATCATTGGAGCGGCCTTGCTGGCGCTGTTGCTGGGCGGATGCGCCTACGATTTCTCTCATCAGCACGGGAAAGATCAACCGGCTTCTCCGGTGACCCAGGACGGAACCACTTTGCAGAAACCGGTTTCTCCGGCTGTCAATCCGGAAAGTGTGTTGGGAGAACATCTCTTCTCCTGGGTGGAGCAGAAGGCGGGCGGAGCTTACGCCTATAACAACATTGGCGCGCTGCTGGAACGGATAGCGGCGCGTCTGCAGCAGGCAGGAGGGCCGGCGGTGCATCTGCAGGCCATCAACAACGCGAGAGCGGCGATCTTTGTTTTTCCCGGTTCCAGGGTGGGGATCACCCGGGGGCTTTTGCTGGCGCTTGAAGACGAGGCGCAGCTGGCGGCGCTCATCGCCCACCAGATGGGCCATGTGCAGCACTGTGCGTCGATGCTGAAACATCCGGGTGTCAAGGATGCGCTGCGGATGGATACCGGGAAAATTACCTACGATGCCGATGTCCGGACGGCATTGAAACTGGCCGCCACCTGGCGGGAATGGCGTTTTACCGAGGCCGAGGAGCTGGAGGCCAACCGGACGGCGGAACAGCTGCTGGCTGCCGCAGGCTACGATCCGGGTGCTCTGAATGCCGCTCAAAGTACTTTGAGGAAATTGCAGGCCTCTGCCGGCGATGACACGAAAGCCCGCTGGCAGAACCACAACCTGGCCTGCATGACCGCTTCCGGTGTTGCCGGCAATCGGCAGGAGAGCGGGTTCGGCCTCTGGCGCAAGAGCCTGGGACGGCGTTCGGAGGGCTATACGATCTTTGCCAACGCCATCCAACGCGAGCGTGAGAAAAACGCCAGGAGCGCCCTGAACGGCTATCAGCAGGCAAGCGAGCTGCTGACCGGGGAGCCGCTGGTGCTGACCTACCTCGGCTTGTCCTATCTCAATGCCGGGAAGCTGGAGAATGCGCAATCGTATCTGGAAAAAGCGCTGGACATTGACAGCCGTTACTATGCCTCCCATCAGGGCATGGGCTACCTGCTGCTGCAGCGTGGCAACTTCGCGGGGGCCATCAACGAACTGGAAAGCGCCCTGAGACTGCTGCCGAATATGCAGGGCTCCTACCTGTTGGCCGAGGCCTATCTGGGCAACGGCGAATCGGATCCGGCCGCGACCCTCTTTGAGCAGGTAGCGGACGCCGATCCGGATGGCAAACTGGGCAAGGCCGCCACGCGCCGTCTGCGGAATGTGAAAAAACATGCGCCGTCGTCTGTGGAACCTGCGGGACAGCAGTAAAAAATGCGCTTTGCTTGAATGAGGCGGTTTGAAGGTGAAACAGTCTGGCGCGGGCATCCTCTGGAAGCAGGTGAAACGCTGCTCTGGGAAGGGTGTCCCGCGCCGCGCTGTTTTTGCTTCTACCACTGGAAGTGCGCCGGGTGGGGGCTGATGGCGCTTTGCGGGAGTGCTTTTGCCGCTTTTGCGCGTTTTCCGGGGAGGATGTGGGTTTTGATCGTCTTCGGGCTGTGCGTGCTGTGGTTTCTGGCCGGGCAGTTTGTGTGGGCGCGTCTGCGCTGGAAACATGTGTTCTATGCGATAACGGATCGGGCGCTGTGGACGCTTGAGAGCCGCGGAAAGGCGCGGCTGGAGCGGAAACGCATCACCGGAGTGCGCGTGGAGTGGCACGGGGCGGCGCTGGCGACCCTGCGTTTTTCCGCCGAAAACGGCGCACAGATGACCTGGTATGCGGTGGAGCATCCGGAACTTGTGTTTGAGATACTGCGGGTGAAGGCGGACCCGCCGGAAAGAAAGGCCTGATTGAAGGCCAACGATGGGGATGGGAACAGTATGGGTGACGGATTCTATCTGGAAACAATGGGCTGTCAGATGAACGTGGTGGATTCGGAGCAGATCGCCCTCCTGCTGGGCGAACTGGGCTATACGCCCCGGGAACGCCCCGAGGACGCCGATCTTATCGTGCTGAACACCTGCGCCATCCGCGAGAAAGCGGAACGCAAGGTTCTGGGGCATCTCTGGCAGTTCAAGCCGCTACGGGAGGCCAATCCCCGCCTGCTCATCGCGGTGGGCGGCTGTGTCGCCCAGCAGGAGGGCGAAAAGCTGCTTAAGGAGATCCCCCATCTGGATATCGTCTTTGGCACCCAAAACATCCACCGCCTGCCGGAGCTGCTTCGCGACGCGCGGGAAAAACGCCAGCGACGCGCCGAAACTGCCTTTTTCGACGAGGCGGAGCGGCTGACACGTTTTCCCGAGCGATGCGCCACCGGCGCGGTGAGCCGCTATCTCACGATCATGCAGGGTTGCGACAACTTCTGCGCCTACTGCGTGGTGCCCTACGTGCGCGGGCGCGAGGTCAGCCGTCCGGCAGCCGATGTACTGGCCGAGGCGCGTGCGCTGGTGGCCCAGGGCACGCGGGAGGTGACGCTGATCGGCCAGAACGTCAACTCCTACGGGCGCAAGTCCGAAGGGGAACCATCCTTTGCCGAACTACTCACGATGGTGCATGACATCAAGGGCCTTGAGCGGCTGCGTTTTGTGACGTCCCATCCCAGGGACATCTCTCCGGAACTGGTCGCCTGTTTCGCCACGCTGCCCAAACTCTGCCGCCACATCCATCTGCCCCTGCAGAGCGGTGCGGACGCGGTGCTGCGCAACATGGGGCGCGGCTATACGGCGGCGCGTTATCTGGAGCGGGTGGAGCAGCTGCGCGCCGCCTGCCCGGAGCTGCGGCTGACCACCGACATCATCGTCGGGTTTCCAGGTGAAACCGAAAGCGATTTTCTGGAGACGCTCGAAATGGTCAAACGGGTGCGTTTCGCGGACGCCTATCTGTTCCGCTATTCTCCCCGTCCCGGCACCAAGGCGGTAACGCTTCCCGGAGCGGTGCCGCCCGAAGTCCAGCAGGAGCGCTTTGATCGGCTGCTCGCCGTACAGGACGCCATCAGCCGCGAGATTTGGGCCTCCGATGTCGGGCGGACCTTGCCGGTGCTGGTGGAAGGGGAGAGCCGCCAAGGAAGTGGCCAGCTCTTTGGGCGCAGCACCTGGGGGCGGGTGATCAACTTTTCGGGTGATGTGGCCCTCGTCGGGCGCGTGGTGCCGGTGCGGATTACGGCCTCGTACCACAACTCCCAGCTTGGGGAGCCGGTTTGAACGCGGACCTTGCCCGATGCGGAGCTGTGCCGCCCGCCCGCTACCGGATGGGCGTGGAGCGCGAAGCCCTGCGCTGCGATGCCTGTGGGCATCTGGCACTGACGCCGCATCCGGCCGTCTGGGGGGACAGATCCCTGCAGCCCTATTTCCGGGTGGATTTTTCGGAGAGCCAGCTTGAGCTGGTGACGCCGCCTCTGCCTTCGGCGCGGGACTGCCACGAGTTTCTGGCGATTTTGACGGACATCGCCCGGCGCCGCATTGCGCCCGAACTGCTGTGGCCGCAGTCGCTGCCCTGCCTCCTTCCGCCGGAAACGCAGATCCCAATTGCCGATTTCAGCCGGACCGCCGATCCCGAGGAGACCATGTGGCGCCGTTATCTGGCCGAACGATATTCCGCGCGCCGCCAGGTCATCTGCGGCGTGCATGTCAACTTCTCGTTCGAGCCGTCATGGCTTGCGGCGATCGGGCTTGAGCGCAACGCCGCCTATCTGAAGGTGGTGCGCAACTATCTGCGCTGCCGCTGGCTTGCGGTCTTCTTGCTGGGCGCCTCTCCCGCGCCGGAGGCGCTGGTTTCTCTGCGCAACTCCTCTTTGGGCTACGGCAACCGCGCCTTGCTGCCTCTCGACTACACGGATTTTTCCCGTTATCTTGCCAGCGCGAAAAGCCTGATGCGGGCCCGCGTCATCGCCGACATCTGGGAGATTTACGCGCCCATCCGCGTCAAGACGGCACGTGGCAAAACCTGGGACGAACTGGCCAAAGACGGCATCGACTATGTGGAAGTACGCACGCCGGATGTAAATCCTTTTGATGCCTGTGGCGTAGCGCTGGACGATCTGGAGTGGCTGGCGGCGCTGCTGTTTTTCTGTTTTCTGGAGGAAGAGGACGCTGTGGCAGAGCTTGAGGCTGATGCGGAACGTGTCGCCGTAGAGGGGCTGCCCGCCATGTACCGTGAACAGGCCTTTGAACTGCTGGAGCGGCTGGAGCGTCTCAATGCCGCCCTGCAGTTGGGGCTGGAACGGGGCTTGTGCTCGGCGCGTAGCCGTCTGGAAGAGGAAAGGCTCTCCTATGCCTTCAAGATGCGGAAAACGCTGGCGGAACATGGCCATCCGGGGGCGGGTCTGCTGTGGGCACGCGTGCTGCGGGAGCAATCTTCCCCGTTATGATTGTTTTTCATTCATGGAAGGATGTCTCATGCTTTCCAAAAACAGTACCGCTCATCAAATCCATCCTTTTCCGCCGCTGTACGATGCGGATTCCCGCGTGCTCATTCTGGGCAGCTTTCCTTCGGTGAAATCGCGTGAGGCAATGTTTTTCTACGGGCATCCGCAGAACCGTTTCTGGAAACTGATGGCGCTGCTGTTTGAGCCGGAGGGCGAGGCGCCGCGAACCATCGCGCAAAAAGCCGCGCTCATGAAACGGAACCGCCTCGCGCTTTGGGATACCATTGCCTCCTGCGAGATTACGGGTTCTTCGGACAGTTCCATCACCAACGTCGTCGCCAACGATCTGCGGCCGATACTGGAGG
>JAFZPK010000001.1 GCA_017552515.1 Deltaproteobacteria bacterium
CACCTCGTCTCCACGGGCGGTGAGCATAATAACCGGCACATGCGATTTTTGGCGCAGTTCCCGTAACACTTCGAACCCGCTTCGGCCTGGCAGCATGACATCCAGAACGACCAGCGCAGGATCCTTTTCCAGCGCCATGGCCAGACCATCATCGGCATTGAAGGCGGAGGCGATTTCAAAACCCTCGTGGCCCAAATATTCGGTGAGCAGTTCGGTCAGTTCGGTATCGTCATCGATAATAAGAATAAGGTTCATGGAAGCTGCCTTTGTGTTTGCGTACCCGTTTGTGGCGCCTTACAGCGAATGATCATTATCGGTGATCTTGTTCGTAATGTTTTCTTTCATCCAGCTTTTATCCCACCATTCCACCGGATCCACCGGCAAACCCGCGACGAGTATGCCGAAATGCAGGTGATCGCCACCCGCCATGCCGGTCGCGCCGGTGCGCGCGATAGGGGTGCCCCTCTCCACGCTCTGTCCTTCCTTGACGTCAATCCGGCTTAGGTGGGAGTAGATGCTCTGCACGCCCAAACCGTGATCGATGATGATGCAGTTGCCATAGATTCCCAAGGTACCGGCGAAGACCACTTTGCCGGCGTTGGCGGCTTTGACTTCGGCCTGAACCACAGAGGCCAGATCCACGCCGAGATGGGTCTGCTGATCAATGGCCTGCCCCTGATAGAAGTAGGTGCGGTGATCGCCGAAGATGGCCATGGTTTTTCCGGGATGCCGCTGGAAGACGCCTTCCCACAGCGGTGTGCTGGAGGTGTTGCGGCTGAATTCCTCAAGCTTTTTCGCGTTGGCCTGCCGCACATCGCGGTTGACCGCCAGAAAGGTCTCCAGCGGTGTCTGGACACTGGCCGGGATGCTGTCGCGGAATTGCGGCATCTTGAGGTTCAGGAACCGGTCGCTGATGTTGATGCGATCCTGCCGGAAGACATGGGCGCGCGCCCGGTGGCCGAAGTCCGTTTCGCTGCGGTTGCCGGCCTGATCTTCCGCGAAGATCAAGGGCCGGAACTCATCCCGTTTGACGTTAAAGGGAAAACTGAAAAAACAGAAATAGTTTCCTGATGCCTGCTTGTAGGCGGGAAAAATTTTTTCACCCACCATGACGCCGGTTGCCAAAGGTTCCTCGGAAATCGAGTAGACAATCAGGCCGCTTCCGCCCTGACGCAGATTCTGCCCCTGGTTTTGTACGGAGATGACCGGCGGCGTGCGGTCAAACTGCAAGGCGCGGTTCAGCCGGCCGGTGTTGCTCCAGAACGCGGCATTGTCTTTCGCCGTGATCCGCAGCGTCATTTCACCTTCCTTCAGCTGATCGGAGTTCAGGGCGAGGGTTTCTTCAAGCTTTTTCGGGTGATCCGGATAGGTTTTGCTGAGCAGGGAGAGCTCCTGACCGTTTTGCAAAACCTTGACCTCAAGCTTGCCGATGCCGGATTTCTGATCGCTGACCTGGATGGTCATGGGGCGCGGTGAAGCCATGTTCCGGCCCTCCAGGGCCGGCAGAGCGACTTTGGGTTTCTCGCCATCCCGCAGCAAAAACAGAATGCCGCCCGCAATCAGTACGATGATTGTCAGGTAGAGGAAAAATTTGGCCATCAGGAAATGTCCAAAGTTTGACCAGCGTCTTCGGGTTCGAAATGTCATTTTCGCTCCTTGATTGCCCCCTTGCGTTGAAGAAAACGCATTTAAGGTAAAGAGGAGAGATGGCCTGCCCTCGCATCGGATGAGGGAACACGATTGAAAGAGCGCCACCCCCACATGAAAACAGTTGTCATGATGCCGGTACTTTTCCATAAATACTAGCCAATCCGCCGGTGCTTGGCAATGCCAGATATGGTTTTTCCTTCGGAAGAAAAAACGATTGTGGGGTTTGCCGGGCCACATGCAATTTCCAAAAAGTGCTTTGCCTTTTAGATGCCTTTTGCCTTGACGAAAGCGGATGACATCTGGTATCAGTACACCTGCTTTGACAGTGAGCAAGGGCCCCGTCGCCAAGTGGTAAGGCAGAGGTCTGCAAAACCTCCACCACCCGTTCGAATCGGGTCGGGGCCTCCAAAAGAATGAGAAGCCCTCCTCCAGAAATACAAAAAGTCAGCTTCGGCTGGCTTTTTGTTTTTGGTGTCTCTATGTCCGAATTCGCTTGGCCCGTTCTTCTGTTTCTTGGTTTCATCGGTTGTTTTGCCGGATTTATGGCCGGCCTGCTGGGTATGGGCGGCGGTGTCATCTACAATCCGTTGTTTCTCTGGGCCTTTGCCCTGTTTGGGGTGTCGCCGGAAATAGGTGTGCATCTGGCCTTTGGCACCAGTTTGGCCATTATTCTGCCGACCGCGCTCAGCGGCTTGCGGGTACATTACGCCGCGGGTTCCATTCACTGGGATCAGGTTTGGCGGCTGGCTCTGGGCAGTTCGCTGGGAGCTTTGGTGGGCGGCCGCTTTGCGGCGTTGACGCCCGGACTTTGGCTGAGGGCGTTGTTCGGGCTGATGCTTTTGGGAGTGGCCGCGCGGGTGAGCTGGGCGCATCCCGTGCCGCGCGAAGATCCCGAGGTTGGAAAGGCGCAGTTGACACGGCTTTTCCCTGTGGGTTTTGCTGGCGGTTCGTTTGCCGCCTTTTTCGGCGTCAGCGGCGCGATAGTGGTCCTGCCGCTGTTGCTGCTGGTCATGAAGCAGCCGATGCAGACTGCCGTCGCCAGTTCTTCCGCGCTGATGGTGGTTTCCTGCACGGTGGGCGTTTTTTCCTATGTGTTTCACGGCTGGAATCATCCGTTGTTGCCGCCGTTCTCATATGGTTTTGTCAATTTGCTGATAGTGGGGGTCTGTTTGCCCACGACCACCATTTTTGCGCATTTGGGCGCGAAAATGACCCATCGTTTCAGCCATGAGCGGTTGATCCGGATTTACGCGGGCGTGTTGACCGTGGTCGGTTTGTGGATGGTCGGCAATACCCTGGTGCGGCTGATAAGGTGAGCCGTGGGCGGTGGGTAATCGCCCGGCCAGGGAAAAATGGTCCTTGAAGGGGGAGGAACGAAAAGGATGCAAGGGATTCGGGAAGCTGTGGTTGCGGGACGCTTTTATCCGGCGGAACCGGCTGTGCTCAGGAAAATGCTGGGCGGATTTCTGCGCGGGGCGTCAACATCGGAAGCAGCGGCCTCGCCCGGGGCGGCTCTGGGCATGATGGTGCCCCATGCCGGTTACTGCTATTCGGGGGGGATTGCCGGAGCGGTCTTTGGCAGTGCGCCGATTCCGGAACGGGTTATTTTGCTGGGCCCCAATCACACCGGAAAAGGCCGTCCCTGGTCGGTGTACGCTTCCGGGAGCTGGCGCACGCCGCTGGGAGATGTCAAGGTGGATGAGGAACTGGCTTCCGCCATCCTGCAGGGCTGCCCCGGAACGGCGGCGGATGAGGCGGCGCATCGTTTCGAACATTCGCTGGAGGTGGAGCTTCCCTTTCTGCAGGTGCTGTCTCCGGAAACGGAAATAGTCCCCATCTGTATCGGCGCCGGTTCACAGGAGCAGCTGATCGCTTTTGGAGAAAATCTCGCAAAGGTTGTCAAGGCCAGTCCGCGCCGGATTTTGATGGTGGTGAGTTCCGACATGACCCACTATGAACCGGCGGAGGTCGCCGCCGAAAAGGATCGGCTCGCGCTTGCACATGTGCTGGCACTGGATGCTGCCGGTCTGTACCAGACTGTTCGCGGGCGTCGCATCACCATGTGCGGCATTCTGCCGATGACGGTGATGCTGGCGGCGGCTCGCTGCCTGGGCGCGGCCAAAGGCGTGCTGGTGCGCTACGGCAATTCCGGCCAGGCGCAGAACGACGGGGCGCCGGTGGTCGGTTATGCCGGGGTCGTAATCCGCTAATAAGCCGCGGGAACGCCCGGTTTGGCTTTTTGTGACGCATTCTTGTTCATATGTATCAGTGGAACAATAAACATACACATCAAGGGAGTTTGTGAGAGACATGGCAGACATTCGTGTTCGTTTTGCCCCCAGCCCTACGGGCTATCTGCATATCGGCGGTGCCCGCACGGCGCTGTTCAACTATCTGTTCGCCCGCCACAACGGCGGCACCTTCGTGTTCCGGATTGAGGATACCGATACCCAGCGTTCCACTCAGGAGTACGTGGATGAAATCATGGCCTCCATGAAGTGGCTGGGATTTTCCTGGGACGAGGGGCCTTTCTTCCAGACCCAGCGCATGGATCTGTACCGTGCCAAAGTGCAGCAGCTGCTGGACGAGGGCAAGGCCTACCGCTGCTACTGCACACCGGAGGAACTGGACGCCAAGCGTGAACTGGCGATGAAGGAGGGGCGCAAGCCCAAATATGACGGTGCCTGCCGCGAGCGTACCGATCATCCCGAAGGAGTGCCTTATGTGGTGCGGTTCCGTGCTCCCGACGAAGGAACAATAACCTTCAACGATCTTATCAAGGGCCCGGTGACGGTGGATGTTGCCGAGCTGGACGACATCATTATCCAACGTTCCGACGGCACGCCGACCTACAACTTTGTGGTGGTGGTGGACGATATCGACATGGGCATTACTCACGTGATTCGGGGCGACGACCATGTCAACAATACGCCGCGCCAGATCCTCATGTATCAGGGGCTGGGCGCTCCGGTGCCGGAATTCGCCCATGTGCCGATGATTCTGGGCGCGGACAAGAGCCGACTCTCCAAACGGCATGGTGCCACCGCGGTCATGTCCTACGAGCAGATGGGTTATCTGCCGGAGGCTATTGTCAACTATCTGGCGCGTCTGGGCTGGTCCTGCGGCGATCAGGAGATCTTCAGCATGCAGGAACTCATCGACAAGTTCACGCTGGAGCATGTGGGGCGTGCGGCCGGCGTGTTCAATCCGGAAAAGCTGCTGTGGCTCAACTCGCACTACATCAAGACTGCGGAGGGAGAGCGGCTGGTCACGCTTTTGCGTCCGCATCTGGAACGCCTGGGACTCAATCCCGATGTCCATCCGGAGCGCCTGCCGGCGGTGGTGGAGATGTACCGGGAACGTTCCAAGACACTTGCGGAAATGGCTTCCAGCGCCGCGTTCTTCTTCAGGGAAATGCCGGAATACGATCCGGCCGCGGTCGCGAAATTCCTCACCGCAGACAACCGTGCGCTGCTGGAGTCGGTTATCCGGCATCTGGAAGCCAGTCCTTCCTTTACCGGCGAGGCGGTGGAGCAGGCCATTCAGGCGGTCATGGCTGAAACCGGCCTGAAGATGGGCAAGGTGGCCCAGCCGGTACGGGTGGCGGTGACCGGCGGAACGGTCAGCCCGGGGCTTTCGGAGGTGCTGGTGGCCCTGGGCCGCGACGATACGCTGAAACGCCTGCGGGTGGCCTGCGACTTGAGCCAGCAGGGCTGATTTTTATTTCGGCTCAGGGAGAGTATCGTTAACAAGTGAAAAAATTTCCGCTTTGTAAAAAACAGGCGGCTCAAATCACATGGATTTGAACCGCCTGTTTCGTTTTCATCTGCCGTCCACAAGGATCTTGGCGCAGCGCTCCTCAACGAGCTCCCTGGCCCGCGCCGTCTCCTGGGGAGTGGATTGGTGCGTCAGCAGCAGCTGGCGGGCGGTTTCCAGATCGTGGTAGTCCGCATCTTCGATGATGCGGGTCGCGTGCAGGGCCGCCAGCAGCTGTGCGGTGTTGGTGGTCCGCAGCTCCGGATGGGCCGGGCCGTGGCGCAG
>JAFZPK010000125.1 GCA_017552515.1 Deltaproteobacteria bacterium
AAGGCTGTATAATGTGGCCGGCAGACCAAATAAGGAGTAGATACGATTATGACGTGCATCATCCCGGTTATCCTCTGCGGCGGCAGCGGTACACGCCTCTGGCCCCTTTCGCGTGAGAACTATCCCAAGCAGTTCGTGGACATGGGCGGGGGCAGAACGCTCTTTGGTGACACGCTTGAGCGTGCGCTGCAGGTGGACGGTGCTGCAGATCCTGTCGTTGTGTGCAATGAGGCACACCGCTTCTATGTAGCCGCCGAACTTTACAAACGCGGTGTGAAGGCCACGGTGCTGCTTGAGCCCGAGGGGCGCAACACGGCACCGGCACTGGCCATGGCCGCCTTTGCCGCACTTGAACGGAACAGGGAGGCGCTTCTGCTCGCTCTGCCGTCTGACCACGCCCTTGGTGATGTCCCGGTTTTTTTACAGGGCGTGAAAGAGGCTTCGGCCATTGCCTCGCAGGGTTATATCGTGACCTTTGGCATCAGACCCACAGGACCGGAGACTGGTTTCGGCTACATAGAGCAGGGTGAAGGATTCCATGTGGCACGCTTCGTGGAAAAACCCGACAGGCAAAAAGCCGAGGCCATGCTTGCCTCTGGCGGCCACTACTGGAACAGCGGCATGTTTGTCATGCCCGCACAGCTCTATATGGACGAACTCAAGACCCACGCGGTCGCAATGTTTACCCAATGTACCCGGGCCTGGGCGGGCAGGGAGGCGGACGGGGCCTTTATTCGTCCCATGAAGGATGACTTCCTGCAATGTTCTTCGGATTCCATCGACTACGCGGTCATGGAACACACCAGCAGGGCCGCCGTGGTCCCTCTTGATCTTGCCTGGAGTGATCTCGGCTCCTGGGAAGCATTTTACGAAGCCGGCAAAAAGGACGCACAGGGCAATGTGACCAAGGGAGATGTGTTGCTGGAAGATGCCACTGGCTGCTACTGCAATGCCAGAAGCCGGTTGCTTGCCTGTATCGGTATGCGTGACATGCTGGTGGTGGAGACGCAGGATGCCGTGCTTGTGGCACCGAGAAAGGCTGCCCAGCGCGTTAAGGAAGTGGCCCTGCGTCTGCGTAATGAGGGCCGCAAGGAGTACAGGGAGCCCCCCCTGGTCTATCGGCCCTGGGGCAGCTACGAAATACTGGTGCAGGGGGAGCGCTTTCAGGTGAAGCGCATTGTGGTGCATCCAGGTGAGCAGCTCTCACTGCAGATGCACTACCACAGGGCAGAGCATTGGGTCGTGGTGAGCGGCACGGCAGAGGTGACCAAGGGGGAGGAGACCCGCCTCTATACCGAGAACCAGTCCACCTACATTCCCGTGGGCACGAAGCATATGCTCAAGAATCCCGGGCTGATACCGCTTGTGCTCATTGAGATACAGTCAGGCACGTATCTGGGCGAGGATGACATCGTGCGCTTTGCCGATATGTACGGAAGAAAGGAATAATGTTTTCTGAGGTGCTTTCCTGCAAAACGAAGGAATCGTGCGCCGGACTTCAAGGCCAGGATTGCCCTGGCTGTTTTGAGCAGCAGCAAAACCGAGGCCAAATTGTCTTGACCAAACACCCGCTCTAAGGAAAACCGCATGCCCATATTTTCAAAAACCAGACAACTCCTCCAGATAGCACGCTTTTGCGCTCAGAAGGCCGCCAATCCAAGAAAGCTGGGCCACTACTGTTCCAAGTGCGCCGGCATCGTTCGCGAGCGTGGCTTAAAGGGCCTTTTGCAGACCCTGCAGTACAGATCGGCGGGACGCGCAGGCTGTTATACGCAGCCCCGGCCCCATATCCCCCTGCCGGCCTGCACTATTGAGGCTCCGCTCCCGCATCCGGAACTGCCGAGTTTTGAAAGCATAACGGTGTCCATCATCATCCCTGTCTACAATCAGTACAGGGTCACACGCAGTTGCCTGGACTCCATCATACGTCACACAAAAGACGTATCCTATGAAGTTATTCTGGCCGATGACAATTCCTCCGATCAGACGAGGGATATTGCCGACGTTGTCAAAAACCTCATCGTTGTCAAAAATCCCGCTGACCGTGGTTTTCTGAATAATTGTAACCATGCGGCCAAACACGCCCGCGGTACCTATGTGCTCTTCCTGAATAACGACACCATCGTCACGGATGGGTGGCTTCCGGAGCTAGTCAGAACCATGAAGGCCGATCCGCAAATTGGTCTCGTGGGACCGAAATTCCTGGCGGACACCGGGGCCGTCATGGAGGCCGGCGGCATTGTCTTCCGTGACGCCTCTGCCTGGAACTATGGTCGCGGCATGCACCCGGAGATGCCGGGCGTCTGTTATCCAAGGGAAGTGGACTACATCAGCGGTGCCTGCATACTGTTGAAAACGGCACTCTGGAACGAGCTTGGCGGTTTTGATGCAACATTCGCCCCCTGTTACTATGAAGATACTGACCTGGCCTTCAGAGTACGCTATGAGAAGGACCTCAAGGTCCTCTATCAGCCAAAATCCGTTATCTACCACATGGAAGGCGTGAGCAACGGTACAAACGAAAGCACGGGTTTCAAACGTTACCAGGTCGTCAACCGCGAAAAGTTTTACCAAAAGTGGCGCACACAGCTCCATCAATGTCATACCAGAGGCGCAGACGAACTCTTTCTGGCCAAGGATCACGCAAAAACACGCAGGACAATGCTTGTCATCGACTACGGTCTTCTTTCCTACGCCGAAGACACGGGGTCCCGCTCCACCTTCCAGTACCTGCGCTATTTTGCGGGCAAGGGCTACAATACCAAGTTTCTTCCCAACGATCCTACCGTGAACAGAAAATATCTGCAGTCCCACTGCGACCTGGGGGTGGAGGTTGTGGAAAGCGAAGACCTGCACCAGTGGTTTGTGGACAACGGCCGCCACATTGACTTTGCCTATGTGAACAGGCCTGACGTTTGCGACGCCTACCTTGGGCTTCTCCATAAGTACAGCAATGCCACGGTGATCTATCAGGGACATGATCTGCACCATCTGCGCGAGTACCGCGAAGACATGTTGAAGCATCTGCCCAATGCGGAAAAGAAAATGCAGGCTCGCAAGGCATTCGAGCTTGGCGTGTGTGAGCGGGCCGACGTGGCCTGCTACTTTTCGGACACGGAAGTGCGGCTCGTCAATGCGGAAAGCCATGCCAATGCCGTGAAAGTACCCCTCTTCATCCTCAAGGCAGCGGGCATGCAAAAGTACCAGTACACACCAGAGAGCCGTAATGATATCGCCTTTGTGGGAGGCTACAACCATCCTCCCAACGTGGACGGTGCCCAATGGTTCATTGAAGAAATCTTGCCCCACTGCCCCGGTATCAAATTCTACGTTGTGGGCAGCAACCCGCCGAAAAGCCTGTGCAAGCTTGCTTCAGAAAACGTCATCGTCACGGGTACCATCTCCGAAGAAGCGTTGGAGAATATCTACGCCAGCATCAGGCTTGCCGTTGTGCCCCTGCGTTACGGGGCAGGTGTCAAAGGGAAGATTATTGAGGCCATATACCACAAGGTGCCTGTGGTCACCACGACCATAGGCATTGAGGGAATTGACAACGGTTCGGGACTTGTTACCGTGGCAGACGAGCCGGCAGACTTCGCCAGGGAAACCGTACGTCTCTACAACGACGCCCAACTGCTTCTGGAAAAATCGCGTCTCTCGGAGACTTTCATCCGCGAACATTTCTCGGACACAGCCGTGAACACGGCTCTTGGCCCTTATATGCCGGAATTGCTGCAGTAGATTCATGCCCGGTTTGACCGTTTGGGGCATACGGTGATCCCGTTTAACGAGATCTGTCAGTGAAGAGTTCTTTACTGCTCCAGGTACGTTTTTATGCTTTCCCGGAAAGCGTTCACCTGTTCCTCTGTGTACTTTTTACCAGACTGGCTCTTTCCCCAAACCACGCCGGGCCAGTACGGATCGGATTTCCAGCGTCCAATCACATGCATGTGCAGTTGGGGAACCATGTTGCCGATGAGGCCCAGATTGATTTTGTCGCAGTGCTGTTCGGTTTTCAGGCAGGAGGACAGCCTCTGGGTGAGCAATGCCAGTTTTTGCCGTGTTTCCTCTGGCAGTTCATGCCATTCGGTCAGGTTCGTTTCCGGAACCAGTATGAACCAGCGGACATGGGCATCACGGTGCAGGAGAACCCATATATCGTGCCATGTGCCCAAAATGTGGCAATCTTCCCGCAAGGTGCTGTGCAGCGAAAAACCGTTCATTCTTTGTCCTCAATAGCTTCGCCACCGGCGATGGACCCAAAACCACTGTATGGGATTATGGCGCACCGCCTGTTCAATACTGGCGGTCAGCAGTTCGGTATTGCGGCGGATGGCTTCCTCTCCGGGTTCGTTTTTGAGCATGATGGGCGGCTCGACCCGCACCTCGTATCGAAAGTCGGGCGTTCGCCATGAGTAGACGGGGAGGATTGGAATCTGTTGCCGCATGGCAATCTTGGCGATTATTGGGGTAGTCCAGGCCTGCCGGCCGAAAAAGGTGACCGGTACCGCCTCTTTGCGGGCCGTATGCTGATCCAGCAAAACAGCCACTCCGCGGCCCTCTGCCAGCGACCGCAGAATCTTTCGCGCCCCCTTGTGACTGTCCAGCACCTGTCCACCATAGGCTTCCCGCAATCTGGTGATGAAGCGGTCGACCCACGGATTCTTTACCCTGCGGGCGACGACATCCAGCGGAAAACCGAACTGCGGGAAGAGAAAACCGCCGCTTTCCCAGTAACCCATATGGCCGGTCATGACCAGTACGCCGCGACGCAGGCCGTAGGCTTCCTCCACGTGCTCCCAACCGGTGAAGGAAAAATATCGTTCCACATCTTCCTTCCCATGGAACAGATCCACCCGCAGCAGTTCCACCGCGCTGATGCCCAAATGCTGGAACACGGCCCGCACATCCTGACGGATCTGTTGGTCTGAACGTTCGGGAAAAGCCTGCCGCAGATTGTCCTGCGCTGTCTTGCGCTGCTTGACCATGACCTTTTCGGCCAATCCGCCCAATGCGCGTCCTGTGGCGAGCGCGTGGGGGCGGGGAAGATGGCGGAAAAATGCTGCCGCGCCCCGGAACAGCGCGTATTCTACCGCATAAACCGCCAGTTTGAAGATGCCTGGAGGATCAGCGGCTGCCGCGCTGCCGGCAGCAGGACGAAAAGGGAGGCGAAATTTCATGTTGTCAAAAATTTCCCCGGGCGTTCAAAGTTCAGGACGGATGGCCTTCTATTGCTAGATCTGGACAAAGTAGATTCCCGCCATGATGACTACGGTAGTGAAGGCGATTTTGATGAAACGCCACATGTTTGCCTCTTCTCCTCGAAAAGTTGAGAGTTGGAATTGACGGATTATTCGTCGTTATCATTGTCCGGTGCAGCATCCGGTGCCTTGCCGGCCGCAAGCTCCCGCAACACATTGCGGCGGATTTTGCCGGAATGGGTTTTGGGCAATTCTTCCACGAATTCTATCTGCCGCGGATACTTGTACGGCGCGGTAATCTTCTTGACGTGGTTCTGAATGTCAACGCCCAGCTTTTCGGAAGGAACAATGCCGGGCTTCAGAACGACGTATGCCTTGATAACGATGCCGCGAATGGCATCCGGAACGCCGACCACCGCCGCTTCCTTGACGTCCTTGTGGGTGAGCAGGGCGCTTTCCACCTCGAACGGGCTGATGCGGTAACCGGAACTCTTGATAACGTCGTCGTCGCGGCCGACAAACCAGTAGTAGCCATCCTCATCGCGGTAGGCCTTGTCGCCCGTGTAGTAGCAGTTGTTGGCAAACGCTTTTTGGGTGGCCGCGTCATCGTCATCGTAGTATTTCACCAGGCCCACCGGACGGGGATCCAGGCGAACGGCTATTCTCCCCTGTTCATTGTCACCCACCGGATTGCCCTGCTCGTCGTGCAGTTCGATATGCCATCCCGGAGATGGGCGGCCCATGGAGCCGGGCTTGATGCGGGCTCCCGGGAAGTTGGCGATCATGCAGCAGGTTTCCGTCTGGCCGTATCCTTCGTGAATGTCGAGGCCGGTTCCCTCTTTCCAGACGCGCATGGTTTCCGGATTGAGCGGCTCGCCCGCCGAGCAGCAGTGACGCAGGCTCCGCAGATCGAAACGTTTCAGATCCGCCAGCACCAGCATCCGGTACACGGTGGGAGGGGCGCAGAACACGGAAACCTCGTAGCGTTCAATGAGTGGCAAAATCTCGGTTGGCACAAATTTGCCTCGGATATCATAGACGAACAGACAGGCTCCTTCGATCCATTGGCCGAAGATTTTTCCCCAGGCGCATTTGGCCCATCCGGTGTCGGTCAGGGAGAGGTGCAGATCGTCGGAGCGGGTATCCTGCCAGAAGCGGGCGGTCACCTGATGCCCCAGCGGATAACTGTAGTCGTGCAGGGCCATTTTGGGTTCGCTGGTGGTGCCGGAGGTGAAGTAGATCAGCATCGGATCCGTGGAACGGGTACGGATACGCTCGAACGAGCTGACCGTGTCACGGGACACCGGGGCGGGCAGCAGCAGTTCCTTCTGGTAGTTGAACCAGCCCTTACGATCGCCGGAAACCAGGCAGCGCACTCCGAGGGTCGGGCAGTCATTGGCCACCGCGTCGATCTTCGGGGCGTTTTCCTCGTCGGTGATCACCATTTTGAAACGTCCCGCCCGGATGCGGTACAGAAGGTCGTTGGAGGTCAGCAGGGTCGGTACCGGGCAGACGATGGCGCCCAGCTTGAACAGGGCCAGCATGAAGATCCACCATTCCGGAATGCGGTGCAGCATGATGAGGACCCGGGTTCCCGGCTGGATGCTGTACTTCAGGAAGATGTTGGCGGCTTCGTTGGAGGCATTGCGGAAATCGCGGAACGTCAGTTTTCTTTCGTTGCCCTGCTGATCAACCCAGATCATGGCAAGCTTGTTGCGGTCGTATTCGGCCCATTTGTCCACGACATCATAGGCGAAGTTGTAGTATTCCGGCGGTTCTATGGAAAAATCTTCACAGGTTTTTTCATAGTTTCTGATATTGCCCCGTTTGCAATAGAGATTGATGGCACTGTTTCTTTGGATCATGCTTGCGCTCCGCAAAGTGGTTTTCTTTTGCTGTACATGGGAAAATGCCGCCCCGTCACAGGAAGATGACGATTTTGACATGCTCCCGTCGAAAACCCCAAACATATAGAAATATCTTTCTTATGGCAAACAAAAAGACCGGGCGTAGTGCGGGATGCGATTTTTGCCCGAAGCAGTACCTCCGGCAGGGGCATGAAAAGCGTCCATCGGGAGGGCCCGTTCTGCTTTAAGCGGTTGCCAGCTCAGGAGTTCTTTCACTATAATGTACTATTTGGAGAGTTGGGTTTGCCGGAAACTTTCGAAAGCCGTGTTGTCTTTGTGCTGTAAGGCGGATTTTTCCTGGCAGACGTGCGGCTCTTGCGCCCATCCATTTTCAGGAAATGATACAACTATGAAAGCACCTGTCCAGATCCTTGTCTCGGCTCTGACCGCCTTTTTCCTTGTGGTTTCCACACTTGCCGCCGCGCCGGCATCCGACAACGACGAAGAACGGACGAGAATTTTGAGCCGTGTTCTGTGGCAACAGTTGACCCGTCTGCATTTCGTCCGGAAAAATTTTAACGACCAACTGTCCCGCGAGGCCTTTGGGCTCTTTCTTGAGCAGGTTGACGGCCAGAAACGTTTTCTGACCGAGCCGGATGTCCAGGAGCTGCGGCGTTATGAAACGCGTATTGATGACGAAATGTTGACGGGGCGGATTAATCTGCCGGAAGTTTGTGCGCAGCTCATGCGTGCCCGGGTGGAAAAAGTGGAGAAAATGGTGGAGGAACTGCTGAAAGGTGGTTTCCACCCAGGCCAGGACGAGGAGCTGGAAACCGATCCGCAGAAGCGGTTGTTCTGCGCCAACGACCAGGAGCTGAAGGAGCGCTGGCGCCTGCTGCTGAAGTACAGCATTCTGCTCAACTACGTCAATCTTGCCAAGGAGAAGAAGGATGAGCAGGCTTTGGCGGGCGAGAAGCTGGATCCGGTGCTGTGGTCGGCCGCCCTGGAACAGACCAGGAAAAGCTGCCGCAGCATGTTTTCGCGCATGAAGAAGCAGGATATGCATGCCTTCCGGGTGTCCTACCTGAACGCGGTCACCCGGGCCTTCGATCCCCATACCAGCTACATGGATCCCAGTACCGAGGAAGAATTCGGCATCAGCATGAAGGGCTCGCTGGAAGGCATTGGCGCCAGCTTGCGCGAGGATGACAGCTACATCAAGGTGGTCGAGATTATTCCGGGCAGCGCCGCGGCCCGTCAGGGGCAGCTGGCCAAGGAGGATATCATCCTGAAGGTCGCGCAGGAAACCGGGGAGCCGGTGGATCTCTCGGAGATGCGGCTTCAGGATGCGGTCAAGCTGATTCGCGGCCCCAAGGGAACGGAGGTGCGGCTGTTTGTGAGGAAACCAAACGGCGACATGGTGACGATTCCGATAGTGCGCGACGTGGTCAACATTGAGGAAACCTTCGTCAAGGGGGCGTTGCTGCATGAGAACCGCCCGGAGAACCGCTCTTTCGGCTATATCAAGATTCCGTCGTTCTACCGGGATCTGAGCGCTTCCGGTTTCGGCCGCGATGGGCGCAACGTTTCGGATGATTTCCATGCCGCCCTGGAGGATCTGAAACAGAAGGGGATGGAAGGGCTGATAGTGGATCTGCGCGATAACGGCGGCGGAGCCCTGCAGGACACGATCAACATTACCGGCATGTTCATTGAAGGTGGACCGGTCGTGCAGATCAAGGACTACCGGGGCCTGATACGTCCGATGTACTCTTTTGAGGAAGAGGCGGAATTCACCGGGCCGGTGGTCGTTCTGGTCAACAAATTCAGCGCCTCGGCTTCCGAGATCCTGGCGGCGGCCCTTCAGGATTACGGGCGCGCGATCATCATTGGCGGCGATCATACGCACGGCAAGGGAACCGTACAGACGCTTATCGATCTGGATCAGAACGTGTTGACCCGCAATGTGGCCCGGTACGGCCCCTTTGGCGCCCTCAAGCTCACCGTCCAGAAATTTTACCGCATTAACGGTGATTCCACCCAGTACCGTGGCGTCATTCCCGACATCATCCTGCCGGATCGATTGTCACCGCTGGAAACCGGCGAACGTTATATGAAATATTCCCTTCCCTGGGACCGCATTGAACCGGTGTCGTATACCCAGTGGTCGCTGCGGCCCAACCTCGGGGAACTGCAGCGGGAAAGCCTGGCGCGGGTGCGCAAGAGCACGGCTTTTGCCGCCATTTCCAAGGAGATCTCCCTGGAAAAGGAGAAGATCGCCAACACGAGGCGTTCGCTGAACCTGAAGACAATGCTGAAAGAGATGAAAGAAGTGGAGCAGCTGGAAAAGGAACCGGTACCCTGCTATGACTACACCGTGCAGGAGACCGGAACCGCCGATACGCAGCGGGAGGAAAAACAGCGTTTGCCCTATCAGCTGGTGCGGGATCCCTACGTTCAGGAAGCCTTCTTTGTTTTGGAAAGCCTGACGGCTCCATGAGCCCTTTGCGGCGGGCGCAGGAACCGGCGCAGCTGGTGGTTTTCGCGGCACAAAACGATTTTCTTGATTCCGGGCGCGAAGCTCTGTGCCGGGCCCTGTTGCCGCCGGAAAAGCTGGAAGCTGTCTTGCGCTACCGGCGGGAACGTGACCGGCGGCAGCGGCTGCTGGCGCGCCTTTTGCTGGCTCTGGCGCTGCGCCGTCTGGAGGGCTGGCCGGAGCGTCTTGCTCTGGAGCGCCTGGGGCATGAGGCAGCCGGGCGTCCCTACGTGAGGGGCTGCTCCTGGCGGATCAGTTTCACTCATGCCGGCGAGTGGGTGGTCTGCGCCCTGGGCAAGGCGGTGGGGGAAATCGGGGTGGATGTGGAACGCATTCGCCCGCTGGACCTGTGGGATTTCCGCCAGATTTTTTCCGCGCGGGAATGGCGGGCCATTCTGGATGCCCCATCGTCCGAACGGGAACTCCTTCGCTACTGGACCCTCAAGGAGGCGGTGCTGAAAACGCGCGGCCTGGGGCTGTTGGCAACAGAAGACGAGATCCGCGCGGCGGGTTCCGGCGCCGAAATCTGGATGCATCTGCCGCTTGCGCCCGGTTACTGGCTGACGGTTGCGGCGCAACGGCCCTGGCGGAAACTCCAGCTGGAAAAGCTCTAAGCTTCAAAATTTCTTTTTGCCTCGGTACAACTCCTCCCAGCCTTTTCCCTTCTAGCTTTCCATGATCTTTTGCAGTTCTTCATCGGGAATCGCAACAATGGCCCGGACCACATCTTCCGCGAAGGTGCCGCTCTCGGAGGCCATGCGCTGCTTGGCCTCGGCCACGGTCATCGGCGTGCGGTGGGCGCGCTGGCCGGTCATCGCGCAGAAGACGTTGGCGGCAAACAGGATGCGGGCTTCCGGGAGCATCTCGTCCGGCGTCAGCGGCTTGAGATCCATTGCGGCGCTGTCCAGGACAACATGCCCGCCCATCTGGTAGACCACGTCGGCCACCGGCAGCTCGCTCCGGTTGTAGGTAAAGCGGATGCCTTCCAGAAACTGATGGGCATAATAGGGTGCCATCCGGACGGTTCTGCGCTCCTCGTCGGTGAAGACGCGCGAGCTGAGCATCAGTTCACGGGGAACAAACAGCTTGCCGATCTGCGAAAGCATGGAGGCCAGCCGCAGGGTTTCGGCGCTCTTCTCGTCCAGATTCATCTCCTGGACAAGCCGCTGCGCCAGCATTTCAAGATGGCGGGAGCGTCCCTGCAGATAATTGTTTTCCGGGCCATCCAGCGCGCATTCGATGCAGTGTACCAGTCCGGCCACGCAGCTGAGCTGCCGTTGCCGTTCCTCCTCCGCCTTGCGCATGAAGTCGTCCGTAATGTCCTTGAAAATGGCGACGCAGTCGCTGGGGGAACTTTTATCTTTGCTGCCATAGAGGGAGTGGAAGGGGAAGACATCCATCTGCAGCAGCCGTTCCTCGCCGTTGGGGGCGTCAATCCACACTTCCGAGCTGTGCTTTTCCGTGGCCATCGCCTCGTTCACATGTTTCAAGATGTCGGCCTGGCTGCTGTACTTGTTGACGAAGGCGTCGAAGGCCGGATTGCTCATGGTGAGCGTCTTGCCGCCCTTGATGAGCGCGATGCCGGCTTTTATGGAGGAGTTGACGCTTTCCAGCACCTGTTTCTGGTCGTTGATGGTGGTGTAGAGCTTTCTGAAGTGGTTGCCGATCGTGCCGCCGCAGATCAGCCCCAGGAGCAGGGCGATCCCCAGGTCGCCCAGAATGCCCAGCGTATAGATCTTGCGCTTTTGAGCGTGTTTCCACTGGTCGGTGATCGCCGTGGATTTTTCCATGAAGAGATGCCAGCCGAGTTCCGGGAATTTTTCACCCACCGACCATGCGTCATGTTTGGGCGTAATCAGGGAAGGACGTCTGGCAAAGGCGGTCATGCTTCCGATCTTCTCCATGGAGTGGCTGTGCAGAACGGGCTGCCCGTTTTCCAGATGGACAACCTGTTTGTCGGCCGTGCGGGTATCGACGAGCAGTCCCGGAAGAAATGTCCTGTCTTTCACCTTGCTGCTGGAGAGGAAGATCCGTATCGGCTCGTCAAGCGGCAGGGAAACCACCAGATAGCCCATGATGGCGCCGGACTCGTTGCTCAGGGCCTGGTACATCGGCTCCACCGCGGTGACGGCAAGATTTCCTTCCGCCGACATGGATATCGGGCTGAAGATGGTATGACGCTGGGCCGCGGCTTCCCTGATGAGGGCGGCGATATCGTCCGTTGCGGCTGGTGTTTCCTTTGGCGCGATCAGCGGAAGCGCGTTGAGGTCATAGATGGCCGCAGACTGCCATCCGCGGATGTTGACCGTGTCCTTGAGCAGGCCGGCAAGATAGTCAAGCTCCATGGTTACGGATTGCAGGGGATGCTCGTCGTTGTCGATCACCTCCTGGGAAATGACCGTTTGCCGCTCTTCCGGCGAGAGACGGGTGAAGTCCGTCAGGAACAGCTGAAAGGCTTCCGCGCGGCTGACGTGGCGGATCTGATCCTTGATCTTGCTCTCCCAGGCATGAACAGCTTCCGCCGCGCCGCTGATCCACGCCTGTTCAACCTCGCGCTGCTCGTTGAGCATCTCCTGCTCCGCAAGCCGCAGATGTGTCCGGCAGAAGATGCTGATGCCCATGCCTGCTATGATGAAAATGAGCAGGGCGGTGATCAGGATGACTTTCTTGGCGGTGTGATACTTCACTTCCATCGTGTTCTTTGCTTTTTCACGAGTTTGCAGGTCGCTCATCCAAGTCCTCTCCGGTTGGGATTTCTGTCAGCCTTCATTTTTCGAAAAGTCCGGGGCGCCGGAACCGGCACGTATGCTGTTACGTGCATTTGTCTCTTCACAGCCGGGGACGAACCGGGATATGCGCCCAGCGATGCTCCTCGTTGACAGAAAAGTGAAGGGTGTAGCTGTGCAGAAAGGTGTGCTCCACAATGGCATCGCTCAGGTTGTCCATGAAATAGGCGGTGCCGTCCATATAGACAATAAGCGTGGCGTGGGCGATATCACGGATCGGATCCCTCATGACGCCAATCCGCATTTGGGAGATGGGAAAACCCAGCGCCTTCAGCGTAAAATATTTGGTGATGGCGTAATCTTCACAATCGCCGGAGTTCTTGACGAATTCGTAGGGAGCCTCCCAGTAGTCGTCCCTGCCCCAGACAGACCGATCGGAGCGGTAGGGCTTGCCATTCCAGTACGAATGCACGAAGCGCAGCAGCTCCTTCCCCTGCATGTGGCTGGCCCGGTCGCGGAAGGTATCCCAGGAGATTTTCTCCTTGCCGTTGAACATGTAGCCGGGTTTGAAGATGGGCTGCCTCATGTTGCGCTGCATCGTCGCGATCCACACCGGAAGACTGGACAGCGGGCGCTTAAATTCAATCATGCCCATCAGCTTGACGTAGTTGGCGGCCTGGGCCCCGGTTATGCCCGCAACAAGGAGGATTATGCAGAAAAAAATACGCGCATGCACCGTTTTTCCTTCTCCGGAAATGTTTTGTATGGCGATGAGAACAGAAAGATTTTTTCTTGATTATGGAAAAAGTACCATCAGATTTTACGTTTGTGAATTCTGAAAAAAACTTTTGACATTTCGCAAAAAGAGTATTAAGTTAGTTCTGCCTAACAATAGAAGGCAATATTGCTGAGCGGAAGTCATGCACGTTGCCAATCATTGAGGTGCTTGAACTTTTATTCCAACAGCCTGCAACCCCCACGCAGGGTATTTTTCTTTCTCCTTGGCGGGCTTGCCGTCCTGCCGGGCTCTTCCCCAGGAGCGAACTTCAGGAACGGCAGCGACGGCGAGCCCGGTTTTTTGAAAATACCGTGCGCCGGGGAAAAATTTGAGGAATCGCTTCCCACCCCAAAAGACGGTTCTCTCTCACAGCCTGCAGAAGGCAGGGTATTTCTCCTTGAGGGGGGTCTGCCGCTCCGTACGTTCTCAAAGGATGGTCTTCCTTGCGGCGGCGGCAGACCCCATTTTCCGCAAAATCCGGTCAAAAGTGACTGCTCCCCTTTGTTGAACAACTGTCAGCCCTTACATTATCAACAGCGCGACCAGCAGAATCGCGGCAAGGGCGGACACGAAACCGTGCAGCGCGCACAATACCTTCCACCCTCGCTTCAGGGCGGCCAATGCGGCCATCCCAAAGAAAAGGCATCCGCACACCGCCGCGCACAACAGGAGAGGTTCCTGCCTGGTCAGCAGGAGTATGGCCAGGACATAGGCGTAAGACCCTGTTCCCAAAAGGGAAATTAAGAGCGGAATGAACATGATGGTCAACGCGCCGTGGTTTTCATGGAGAGAATGGCCCAGGTGTCCTTGCCGTTCCACCTGCAGGGCCTGGCGGTAGCCTCGAAGGTGCAGGGCCGATCCTCCCTGTCATCGGCGTTGTAAATGTCGCCGGTCATGCGGATGATACCGTCCTCCTGCATCGCCTGCTTCACCTCGGCATGGTACACGGCCTCGCCGTCCGCTCCCTCGAAGTGATAGAGCTTGCCGTCGAAGTAATAGGGCGGGTCGGATTGATCGACACTGCGGTGCGTCAGATCGATGTTAAAGTACTTCTTGACGCTTTCCGCCACGGATTTGGCATCAATGACCAGCGAGCCGTGTTCGCAGTCCTTGACCGGGCATTGCCTGATCTGGCTTTGGTAGTTGTTAAGGTAGTTGTGCCAGATGCCGAAGCGGATCAGGTCCGGGTTCGACGGGTCGCCGCCCAGGTGCAGGACGTCATCATCCCCGCCTTTTTGAACGTCAAAGTTCATGAATCCGAGCTCGGTGAAGTTGCTGAGGAATGTACTCATCAGCTTGAGCTGCGCCTGGGAAAAACCGGCCGCCTGGTCGGCTTCCGCCGGGTTTTGCACGGAACAGATCCCCAACGCCAAACAGAACAGCAAGACTTTTCCCCAGAAGTATTTTCTCATTGCCCAATCCCCCTCTCAATTGAGGAACACGCGTTCCATGTTGAAAAACGCCCTTTTGAAATACTATAGTGGACATAAATAGTCGATCTTTAAAGCACCTTTGAATCTTTTACTGGCTGGCTGCCATGCGAAGAAGGAGAGAGACAATGGCCAAATTCCCCGTGTTCCTGTTCCTCATGCTCTGCCTTGCCATATCTGTTCCCCGCGCCGAAGAAATCGCGGTAGATCCAGCGGCTCCCACCTATCATAATGCCCGTTTCGGCTTCTCTCTTTCCTGGACGCCGGGGAACTACACGGTGTCCGAGGCCGAGAACGGCGATGGCATCACCGTCACCGACGGCAAGGGCCTCACCATGCTGGCCTATGCCGCTCTTGATCCGAGAGTTGGTGACGTGACCCGCGAAGACTTTTTTGCCCGGGCCAACCGTAAAAAGGCCGCATACAGACGCGTCAACCGGCAGGAGGGGTGGTATGTTCTTTCCTATGTGGAGAACGGCAACATTGTCTACATCAAGCAATTCTATCATGAGGACCACTGGCCCACACTGCGTTTCGAATATCCGCAGTCCATGAAGCAGCAGTACGACCAGTTGGTCACAAAGGCGGTATCCACATTCCAGCCTTTCTTGTGCGATGGAGAATGTCTGCCGTGAAGAATGAACGGGAGATGAAAAGGGCAGCCTAAAGCGGTGGTTTCCAATGCGATTTTGCCGGGCCTGTTCCCGGCTGCTGTACAAAATGGGCCTGCTTTGTTTACGACAGGCGGATTTTTGTAAACTTTAGGGGAAAAAAGGAGAGTGCCATGCCCGACTTCGTCAACATGACTTCTGTTGAAGCGCTCAGATACGCAAAACAGGAGAGCGGAAAAACCGCGGAAGAAATAGCCGACGTGCGGGATCAGCACCTCCGTGGTCAGCAGGTATCTCCGGCTGGAGAACAACTACAGCCCCAGCCTGGAAATCCTTCCCAAACTGTGCGCGGCAATTGGGAAATACCCTCATCCTTGACTGGCTTACGGCCCAGACAGGCAAGAAAACCCATATTGAGCCCGCGAAGAGCAGGGCCGAAGTATTTACCTCCGTTTCAAGGGCAATGGTCGCACTCGGCGAAGTCAGCAAGATTCTTATCGCGACGGACGGCTGCGGCATTAACTCCGATAGGGCAAAGGACATCCGGGGGGCTATCGAGGAAGTAAAAAAAGCCTGCGAACTTGCGGTCCATCCAATCGTCACCATCGGTTCGGTGCGGGAAGCGCTGAATCTGAGCGCAAGCACGGCCCGTCGGAGCATTTAACGATCTTATAGACATGGGCATTCTGCAAGAAACTACCCGTCAGGCGAGAAACCGTGTTTTCGCGTATGAGGCGTATCTGTCCATTCTGCGCAAAGGCACGTAAGGGAGAAAAAACAATGCCCTGCAAAGTTCCCAAAGCCTTGCGGGACATTGTTTTTCTTTTTTTTCACATCATTGAAAGAAGCATTCTATTTCTGAATGGCTACCGTCATTCGTCCCCTATCACAGATGGGAGCTTAACAGCACAACATTGTTCAAAGATCCATCCCATCTCCGAATGACTGGGCGAATTTAAAAACTAAAAAACTAAATTTATAGTTGACACCAAAAAACTAATTTTGTAGATATATGTCTTGACAGCAACACGATTGCCGCCCTATGAATCGCAGACATGAACAGACATTATCTCACCAACATGCCTTCGGAATGGGACAAGATCGCGCAGATCTTTGCGGCACTGGGTGACGAAACCCGCCAAAAGATCCTGCTGCTGTTTGAGCCGGGGGAATCCATCAGCCGCAAGACCATCAGCGAGCTTTTACCGCTGAGCCAGACGGCGGTGGCGCATCACCTGACCACGCTGGTACGCACCGGACTGCTGATTCCTGCTCGGCACGGCAAGGAGATCTATTACACACTGGATCTGGAACGGTTGATCGATGCACTGGACCAGGTTCGCATTTACGCCGCGGACATGTTGGAGAAAACAAAGGAACTGTCCTCCTGAATTTTCCTCCCGCACGCACCGCGCCACAAGGAGGAAGGTAATGAAGAGAATATTCGCCATTGCATTGATGTTGTTTATTGGAACCACATCTATCTCCGGTGAGGCTACTGCCAAAATCGCGGTTGGCAGTATCATTGAAAGTGCCACATTAGCAGTCAAGGAAGCAGCAAGTGCTGTTGGAGATGCAGCTGCCGTTGCAGGCAAAACAGTGTTTTCTGCAGGAGGGAAAGTAGTAAGTGCTGTTGAAGATGCAGCTATAGCTGCAGGAAAAGTAGCGATTGATGTAGGAGAGAAATCAGCAAGTGCCGTTGGAGATGTAGCTGTTACTGCAGGAAAAGCAGTGTTTTCTGTAGGTGAAGAGGCAGTAAGCACTATTAAAGGTGCAGTTGTTATTGCAGGCAAAGCAGCGATTCCTGCAGTAAGTGCTGTTAGAAATGCAGCTGCTGTTACAGAAACTTTTGTAAAAAAATATAAGACTCCTATTACAATATTTGCTTCTTTGATTGTACCAGAGTCCATGACCAAGGTTAAGCTTTTAGGAGATGCAGCTGTCGTTACAGGCACTTTTGTAAAAAAATATGAGGCTCCTATTATAAAATTGGCTTCTTTGATTATACCAGAGCATATGACCGAGGTTAAGTTTTTGATTAATTTGTTAAGCTCATTGTCGTGATGTAGTTCTGTTTTGTGCGAGAGTATAATAAATTTTTTGTAAACCAGTAGGCAAGTATATGCCTCTTGGATTGATGTTGATAGACTCGATTCAGGAGGCATTTTTTTTATGACAAAACAAAGGAAACTAACACCAAAGAGAAGGGAACTGCTCAAGGAACTGCTACTGCCCGTTGTTGAAGGATATTCTGTTAAGCAAGTATATTCCTTTAACGGAGATGGTCGATAACAACGGGCAGGAACAGTTAAAAACAAGTCAGCTGTTTCCAGATATATTCGGGAAGCCCTTGAAGATGGTGTCATCAAGCTTTTCGACTCGGAAGCTCCAAAGAGCCAAATGAAGTATATGCCATTCTGGGTCTGATAGAGTTGGCAGCTATTGACAACAGCGTGGTAGATTCATCGCTTATTGCATTCAACCTCTTGATTTCATGCAATTTCTTCCTATTGACGGGCTATTGATGACAATGTGGCAGACTTGTCGTTCATAATATTTAACAATTTGATTTTATACAACTTTTTATCTATTGATGGGCTATTGATGGCAGGTTGCGGGACATCCTCTTCGACTGCCTGATTGGGCATGGGGCACTTGAGAAACTTATCACGCCGGTTGAAACATCATCCGCAGGGTGCGAGACCGGCGCAACATTCTTCACTGTACTGATGGGCGGTTGGGAGGAATCGCGCCGGGAGTTTATCGGGAACAGTGCGTTGACGGTGCCGAATTTGGGTATTTAAAGCCTTCCCCTATGGTGAGGGGAAGGTGTCCCGAAGGGACGGATGAGGTGAAATCTGGTCTCCGACCTCTCCTGCCCCTTCGGGGCACTGCATTTTTCTGCGGGCATCGGATTTCATCCCATGTCCTTGAAAAAGCCTCCCAAGGAGAAGGCAAACTGCTCCTGCCTGTTGTTAAAAGACATTCTGTTAAGTGAGTATATTTACTCCATTTCCCAATTATCCTGGCTGCTTGAGGGCCTTGGGCAGGAGACAAGCGCTGGACAAGAGGCCGAAAAGTGTTGTCGTATTGCTGCGAAAGTGCACATCAGGGGGAGAGAAAAGTGTCTGATGGAGTCCTGGCCCAGTCTGTGGGCGAAAGGTGGCGATGGGGCTCCATTGTGTTGACTTCTGTCGTCTTCTTCCCCATACTCCGAATTTCCGTTACATGTAACAGAATTTCGGAGTAGGCCTATGGACATTCTCCGCCCCATCTATCTGGAAAGACTGATACAACGCCGGGACAACGGCATGGCCAAGGTCATCACCGGTATCCGGCGCTGCGGCAAGTCGTATCTGCTCTTCAACATCTTCCGGCGGCATTTGCTGGAGGCGGGCGTGCCCAAAGAACGTATCGTAGGCGTCGATCTGGACGGCATCGAAAATGAAGGGCTGCGCGAGCCGCACCGGCTGTACAGCCACATCAGGGAGCGGCTCGCGGGCAATCCCGGTTACGTACTCATCGACGAAATCCAGTATGTGGAGCGTTTTGCCGACGTGGTCAACGGGCTCATGCGCCTGCCCGGCGTGGATGTGTACATCACTGGCAGCAATTCGCGCTTCCTTTCCACCGACATCCTCACCGAGTTTCGCGGACGCGGCGACGAGGTGCGGGTGCGGCCCCTCAGTTTCGCCGAGTACCTGCCCGCCCACGGCGGCACCCCGCAGGCGGCCTGGAAGGACTACTACACCTTCGGCGGCCTGCCGCTCACGCTTTCCCGGCCCGACGACACGGCCCGCATGGAATATCTGGCCAGTCTTTTCGATACAGTGTACCTGCGCGACATCTGCGACCGCAACCGCCTGCGGCATCTGGACGAACTGAACGCTTTGACGGACATCCTCGCCTCGGCCGCCGGTTCCCTCACCAGCCCGCACCGCATCGAAAACACCTTCAAAAGCCGGCAGCGTAAGGCGGTCAGCGACAAGACCATTACCGCCTGGATCGACTTTCTTGCCGACGCCTTCCTGCTGGAAGGGGCCCGGCAGTACGACGTGCGCGGCCGCCGCCACATCGACTCTCCCCGCAAGTACTATTTCACCGACACGGGTTTGCGCAACGCCCGCCTGGGCTTCCGCGAGCAGGACGAGAACCACCTGATGGAAACCGTGATTTACAATGAGTTGCGGGCGCGCGGCTATGCGGTGGACGTGGGCATGATCGAGGCCACGGAAGCGAACGGTGACGGCAAGCGCGGCAGGCAGCGTTTGGAGGTGGATTTCGTGGCGCGGCGGGGCAATGACCAGTGCTACATCCAGTCGGCCTTCGCCCTTCCAACCGATGCCAAGGCGGAACAGGAGTACCGCCCGCTCAGGAAGATCCGGGACGCCTTCCGCAAGTTTGTCATCGTGCGGGACGACATCAAGGCCAAACGCGACGCAGACGGCATTGTAACCCTGGGGCTTTGGGATTTTTTGCTGGATCGGGACAGTCTGGCCCGGTAACAGGCTCCGCAGCCGGAATTTTAAAATGGCAGGAAAAACAATGCCCTGCAAGCTTTTGGCACTATGCAGGGCATTGTGAAATTTTTTAATGGCGGAGAGGGAGGGATTCGAACCCCCGGTACCTGACGGTACAATTGCTTTCGAGGCAATCACCTTCAACCACTCGGACACCTCTCCGCGGATCGTTTCGCTTAAGTAACAGCTTTTTTACGCTCGCGCAAGGAAAAGAAAAAACCGCTCAGCAGATTTCCGCACAGTTCGTCCAGAACGCCTTCCGTGACCTCCACACGATGGTTGAAGTGCGGATCCGCGGAGAAGTTGTGGACGGAACCGGCCGCGCCCGCGCGCGGATCCCGGCAGCCGAACACCAGGCGCGGAATGCGCGCCAGAATGATGGCCCCCATGCACATGGTGCAGGGCTCCAGCGTGACGTACAGCGTGCAGTCGCACAGCCGCCAGGAGCCCAAAGCCGCGGCGGCGGCCTGAATGGCGGTCAACTCCGCGTGGGCGGTGGGATCCTGCGCGGTTTCGCGCCGGTTGCCGCCGCGCGCGATGATCACTCCATCGTGGACGATGACCGCGCCCACCGGCACTTCGTCAAGCAGCGCCGCGCGGCGCGCCTCCCGCAGCGCTTCCAGCATGAAAAGCTGATCGGTGCTAAACTGTTGTTCCATGAAACGTTTTTCTTCCTTGGCACTTTTCAGGATTGCATCCGCGCTAGGATATCCCGGATAATAAATATCTTTCCCTTTTGGAAAAACCGAAAGCAAGGGCCCAGGCTGTTTTTGAACCGTTGGAGACGAGCATACAAACCGCGAGCGCGCTTCGCAAGTCTCTGTAAAGAGCGGGTCGGCGGCCATGCCTGTTTCGGGCGGAGATACCTTTCGCGCCTTGCGCTTTTGCGCTGTTCTTGAGATGGAGTTGCCATGACCAGTGAAAAGAGTCCTGACGATATCGTTTCGATGCCGGTTTTCACCACCGAAGACGAGGCCTTGCCGGCGCAGCTGTGTCCGGGCGCCGTGCTGCTGCGGAAAATTCTCATCGGGGAGCGGATGTGGCGGGTGACCATCGCGGCCGCCGATCGGCGCGGCCTGCTTTCGGTTCTGGCCGGTCTGTTCACCGCAACTGGTGTCGATATCCGGCGCGCCCGGCTGACCACCCGCCGGGAACTGCGCGCCGTCCTCGACCTGTTCGAGGTGAGCCTGCCGGAAACGATCACGGAGACCGCCGTCTTCTGGAACGAATTCGAGGAGGAGCTGCGCGAACTGCTGCGCCTGGAGGCGCCCGCCGCCCGCCTGCGCCTGATCGATCGTATCTGCAGCGCCATGCATGACCGCCCGCATCCCGAACATCCGCTTTTGCCGGTGGCCATCCGCTTCGACAATGAGGCCGCGCCGGATCTGACCGCCCTGCATATCCGCTACGAAGACACCCAGGGCTTTCTGTTTTCCTTCGCCAACGCGCTGAGCATGCTCGAGATCAATATCGAAAACGCCGAGATCCGCACCGACGGCACCACGGTTCGCGACACCTTCTGGATCCAGGACACGCAGCGCCGCAAGATCGACGATCCGGGCAAGCTCATGCAGATTCGTGCCGCCTGCGCGCTTATCAAGCAGTTTACCCACATGCTGCCCCTGTCCGCCGATCCCGGGCAGGCGCTGCGCCAGTTTGGCGATCTGGTGCGGCAGGTGCTGTTCCAGCGGGAATGGGCCGGCGATCTGGGCGGCATCAGCTCGCAGCGGGCGCTCAATACGCTGGCGACCGTCATGGGCGTCAGCCGTTTTTTGTGGGAAGATTTTCTGCGGATGCAGCATGAAAATCTCTTTCCGCTGCTTTCGGACAAAAACGCGCTGGAGCAGAGTTTCAGCCGGAACGATTTTGCCGCCGCGCTGGACGAGGAGTTGAAAAGCGCCGGAAACTATGACGAACGGGCGCAGATCCTCAACAACTTTAAGGACCGCCACATGTTCCGCGTCGATTTGCAGCACATTACCGGCCGGATTGGCGATATCTGCTTTTCGTCGGAGCTGAGCGATCTGGCCGATGTGGTGGTGGAGCGCATGGCGTGGCTCTGTTACGAACATCTTTCCGGCCAGTGCGGTGAACCACGCCTGGAGGACGGCCGGCCCTGCCGCTGGGCGGTGCTGGCGGCGGGAAAGACCGGAGGGCGCGAGATGGGTTTCGCCTCCGACATCGAGCTGATCTTCGTCTACGAGGGCGCGGGAACGTGTGCGGGCGATCCGGCGCTGGACAACGGCCGCTTTTTCGAGAAGCTGGCCCGCCTGTTCGTGCATGATTTGAAGGCGCGGCGGGAGGGCATTTTCCATGTCGATATGCAGCTGCGCCCGCATGGCGCCAGGGGACCGCTGGCGACCTCGCTTGAGGCTTTTGCCCGCTACTATGCGCCGTCTGGAGGGGCGGCGCAGTTCGAACGCATGGCGCTGGTGCGCCTGCGGCCGGTAGCCGGTGGTGCGGAGCTGGCCAAAGAGGTGATGGCCCTGCGCGACGCCTTCGTCTACAGCGGAGCGCCTCTGGATATCGGCGAGATTCGCCGTCTGCGCGCGCGCCAGCTTGCGGAATCCGTGACGCCCGGCGCCATCAATGTCAAATACGGGGCGGGCGGCCTGGTCGATCTGGAATATTTCATTCAGGCCCTGCAGATCCGCTATGGGCACGAGCTTCCGGAACTGCGGGTGACCAACACCGCCGTGGCGCTGAACCGGCTGCAGCAGGCCGGTATCGTCGGCGAGGAACTTGCCGAGCGCGTTCGCCGTGTTTACCGCTGCCTGCGGCGCCTGATCGACGCGCTGCGAGTGGTGCGCGGCAATGCCCGTGATCTTGCGGTTCCTCCGGCGGATTCCTCCGATTTCGGCTACCTGGCGCGGCGCCTGGGCTATACTCCGGAGGAACTGACGGCCGAACTTGACTGGAGCATGCGCTGCTGTGAAAGCCTGTGGCAGGAGAAGGAGCTCCTGACCGGCGGGCCGCGCACGGCGCCGGATGAGGCGGATTGAAAATGAGGGCGGAAGGAGCCCGGTTTGCCGGGGATCGGTGGAATTGTGTGGAACAGTGGTTGACAACATCGTGATTTTATGAATGAATTACAAATTTGCTCCGATGCGCTACAGATCGGAAAATGATTTTCATCAAGGAGAGAGAAGAACAATGGTAGAGCTTGATTTTTCCAAGACGGCTGACGGACTGATCCCCGCGATTGCCCAGGATTGGCAGACGGGCGAAGTGCTGATGCTTGCCTACATCAACCGGGATTCCTGGGAGAAGACCCTGGCCACCGGCAAGGCCACCTACTGGAGCCGTTCGCGCAAGAAGTTCTGGGTCAAGGGCGAGGAATCCGGAAATATCCAGAAGATTAAGGAAATTCTGGTGGACTGCGATCTGGATACGGTCATTTTCAAGGTGGAGCAGGTGGGGGGAGCTGCGTGCCACGAAGGCTACCACAGCTGCTTTTTCCGGAAGCTGGAAGATGGCGCGCTGCGTATTGTCGGCGAACGGGTCTTCGATCCGGCGGAAGTCTATAAAAAACATTGAAAACCTTTTTTGCATGAAATGTGCGTTTTGTTTCAAGAGGGAGAAAAACCATGAGTGTGCTGCGTTTGGGATTGCCCAAAGGGAGTCTGGAAAATACCACGTTCGAGCTGTTTGCCAAGGCGGGCTACAAGATTGAGGGCGCGTCGCGCTCCTACTATCCGACCATCAACGATCCTGAAATCGAGTGTGTCTTGCTGCGCGCCCAGGAGATGGCCCGTTATGTTGAAGAGGGGATTCTGGATGCCGGTCTGACCGGTCTGGACTGGATTCAGGAAAACAATGCAGATGTCGTGGAAGTGGCGGAGCTGATCTATGGCAAGGTGGGACGCAACCCCCTGCGCTGGGTGGTGGCGGTCCCCCAGGATTCGCCGATTCAGTCGCCTGCCGATCTGCAGGGCAAGCGAATTGCCACGGAGGCGGTGGGAATGACCAAACGCTATCTGGCCTCGCACAATGTGGAGGCGACGGTGGAGTTCAGCTGGGGCGCAACCGAGGTCAAACCGCCGTATCTGGCCGACGCCATTGTGGAGATCACCGAAACCGGCTCCTCCCTGCGTGCCAACAACCTGAGGATCGTGGATACCGTCTGCACCACGACCACCCGTTTCATCGCCAACAAGGAGGCCTGGAAGGACAGCTTCAAACGGCGCAAGGTCGAGCGGCTGGCGATGATGCTGCAGGGTGTGCTGGCGGCGGAGAAGAAGGTCGCCCTGATGCTCAACATCAAGAAGGACAACCTGGAGAAGGTGCTTTCCCTGCTGCCGGCGCTGCACAAGCCGACCATCTCGTCGCTGGCCGACGATCCCAACTGGTTTGCGGTCATGACGATTGTGGACAAGGACATGATCCGGGACATCATCCCCGATTTGATCGCCGTGGGCGCGGAAGGACTGGTGGAGTACACGCTCAACAAGATCTTCTTCTGAGAATGCAAAAGAGGCGCAAAGGATGCGCCTCTGAAGGAAAGCCGATTTTTGCGGGATGCTTCTTTCCGGGAAGCATCCCGCTGTTTTTTTTTCAGTTTTCGCCGTTTTCGAAACGGTATCCCTTGCCGCGTACCGTCAGGAAGAATTCCGGATGAGCCGGATCGGCTTCGAAGTACTTGCGCAGCCGGGCGATAAAGTTGTCCGGCGCGCGGGTTTCGGTATCCGGCGCGAGGTTCCAGACGGACTCCAGCAGTTCCCCCCGATCCAGGACTTCCCCCGCCTTGCTGAAAAAGATGCGCAGGATCCGGACTTCCATTTCGGTCAGCTCAATTTCGCCCTGCGGTGTCATTGCCTTCTGTTCCTGCAGGTTGACCGTGTGCGGGCCGAAACGGTAGATCGTGCCGGGCAGGGGACGGTACCAGGTGGAACGCTCCAGAATGCGCCGGACCCGCAGCAGGAATTCCGCCAGCGAAAAGGGTTTGGTGAGGTAGTCGTCGGCACCGTGCTTGAGACCGGCCACGCGGTGCGTTTCGTCACCCAGGGCGGTCAGGATCAGAATCGGCAGGCGATCGTCGCGTTTCCGGGCGCTGCGGCAGATGTCGAGCCCGCTCATGTCGGGGAGCATCAGATCGAGGATCAGCAGCGCGAAGTCCTGCGTTTCCAGCGCATTCAGTGCCTCCTGCCCGGTTGGGGCGTGGGTGACGCTGTAGCCTTCCTGTTCCAGGTTGAAGGTCAGGCCCTGCGCGATATGCTCCTCGTCTTCCACCAGCAGTATCGAATATTTTCCGTCCATTAGCGTGCCCCCTGTTGTTGGTTCAGGCGCAGCGCGGCAGCAGAATGTGGAAGGTGCTGCCCTGGCCTTCACCCGCGCTTTCCGCCCAGATTTTCCCCCGTTGCCGCCGCACCAGCAGCTGGACGATGAACAGGCCGAGACCGGTGCCGTGGATGCCGTCGCCCGTCTTGCGCACCCGGTAGAACATGCGGAAGATCTTCTTCAGATCCTGGGAGGACAGTCCGCGCCCCTTGTCTTTCAGCCGCAAATGGCACCATTTGCCCTCGCGCCGCAGGGTGACCGTAAGCGCCGGCGGACCTTGCGCGTAGAGGATGGCGTTTTCCACGAGATTGCGGAAAATCAGTCGCAGGGATTCCGGATCCAGCTGCGCTGCCAGATCCGCGTCTATTGATGTGGAGAGCTCTCCGGGGAAATGCCCGGCGGCCTCCCGGAAGTATTCCGTGGTCAGAGCGGAGAGATCACAGCGGCGCAGGGCCAGCGGAAAACGCTGGAACTCCATGCGGTTGGCAGCCAGCAGGTTGTTGATGAGCGAGTCCAGCCGGCTGCTTTCCGCCAGCATGATGTCCAACGATTTGGCGAACTGTTCCGGTGGAGGCTGACGCAGCTGCAGGGTTTCCAGATGCAGACGGATGGAGGCCACCGGAGATTTCAGCTCGTGGCTGACCTGGGCGATGAAGGATTTCTGTTCCCGCAGCAGCGCGGACTGGCGTGACCAGTACAGGAAGATGGCGTAGACACCCGCCAAAATAGCCAGAAGCAGCACCAGCCCTTCCGCCATGACTATCCAGCTAAGGCCGCTTTTGTCTACCAGTTCCGGCCAGTAGCGGGTGGCGATCTCCTGCAGGCGCTTGTGACCGCCCAAAAACCAGGTCATCCAGACCCAGACCACCAGGAACCATGCCAGCTGGACAACAATGAAGATGACCAGAGGGTGAAAGGCCTTTTTGAGTATCCTCGGGATATGCATTTCTAACTCTCCAGATTGACTTGCATTTTTACACAACTATTACAAACGGCAAAAATGAATTTTGCTAAACTTATAAAAAGATTTATAACCCTTTTAATTTACTGAATAATTTTTTTATTTATGCGAGGACGCTTATGTTTGCGGGATTGACGATTGGCCGGTATCGGGTTCCGTATCCGTTGCTGCAGGGCGGAATGGGGGTGCGCATTTCCGGTGGGCGTTTGGCCGGGAATGTGGCGCGCTGCGGCGGTATAGGCGTGGTGGCTTCCGCGGGATTGGGGCTGGATCTCCCCACCTACAACGGCGGCAACTTTTTCGAGTCGGACGCGCTGGCCTTGAAGGAGGAACTGCGCAAAGCCCGCGCCATTGCGCCCGAAGGCGTTATTGGCGTCAACTGCATGGTGGCGGTCAGCGACTATGACACCAACGTGCGGGCCGCGTGCGAAGGCGGCGCGAATCTCATTGTCTGCGGGGCCGGTCTGCCGCTTTCCCTGCCGAAACTGGTGAAGGACTATCCCGAGGTGGCGATTGTTCCCATCGTGTCGTCGGTCAAGGCGATAGAGTTGATCTGCCGTAAATGGGAGCGTCATGAACGTCTGCCGGACGCGGTGGTCGTGGAGGATCCGGAGACGGCGGGCGGCCATCTGGGCGAGCATTTCGAAGACATCGGCACCGGCAAGTACGATCAGTATGGCACGGTGCGCGGCGTCAAAGCGTGGCTGCGCGAATTTGCCGGGCATGACATTCCGGTGATTGCCGCAGGCGGCATCTGGGATCGCGGTGATGTGCTGCATGCGCTTTCGGAAGGCGCCGATGGCGTGCAGATGGCAAGCCGCTTTGTCTGCACCGAGGAGTGTGACGCCGACGCTGCCTACAAACAGGCCTATCTTGACTGCACCAAGGAACAGATCGGCCTGATCATGAGTCCGGTAGGGCTGCCGGGCCGGGCGATTTTGAACAACATTCCCTATATTGAACAGTACGATGCCCAGCGCGGCTTCATCTGCCCCTGCCGTTGCCTGAAGAGATGCGTGTACCGGGAAACCGGTACCCACTACTGCATTGTGCATTCGCTTAACCGCGCGCAGCAGGGCGATGTGAAGACCGGCCTGATCTTCTGCGGAAGCAACGCCTGGCGCTCGGATCATATTGGCACCGTGCGGGAAATTTTTGACGAGCTGTTTGCGGACGAAAAAACGGCGTGATTTGACGAATATTCCGGAAAAAAGGCGGTTGGCGGGCGAAGACCCGCAAACCGCTTTTTTTGTCGTTTTTTGCCGGATTTTTCTGTTTTATATTCGCACTGTGACACAATTCCGGAAGGAGAAGAAAGCATGAAAGTGGCCCTGGCGCAGATTGAGGCAATCGCGGGCGATATTGAAGGCAACGTGGCAAAAATCGCGGACTGCGCCGGACGTGCCGCCGCCTGTGGATGCGGCGCGGTGCTGTTTCCCGAACTGAGCGATACCGGTTACGATCTGGATGTGGTTCGCAGGAGCGCAAGTGTGTGGCCGCAGGGCGCGGTGGCGGAGCGTCTGGGCGATGTTGCCCGCAGGGAACGTATCTTTGTGCTTGCGGGCGTTGCGGAACGGTGCGGAGAAAATCTCTACAACGCCTGTATGGTGCTGAATCCCGAAGGCGCCCTTGTGGCCCGTTACCGCAAAAGCCATCTCTTCACGCTCACAGATGAGGCACAGTGTTTTACACACGGGGAAGGTGTGTGCGTAGTGCCCATCGGGGACCGCCTCTGGGGGCTTTCCATCTGTTACGATCTGCGTTTTCCGGAACTCTACCGCATGTTGGCGTTAAAGCATGGCGTGCAGGTTCTGGCCGAATGTTCGGCCTGGCCCAGGGTCCGTCTTGCCCACTGGGATGTGCTGACCCGGGCGCGCGCCGTGGAAAATCAGGCGTGGATGCTGGCCGTCAACCAGGTGGGCGGGAGCGGAGCGGGGGCGCATGCCTTTGGCGGGCACAGCCGTGTTATTGACCCCTGGGGGCAGGTGGTGGCGGAGGCGTCTGCGGAGGAGGAACTGCTGGTGGCGGAGATCGAGCCGGCGCTGGTGGCGCAGTGCCGTCAGAAGATTCCGGCGCTGCGCGATGCCCGTCCGGAGCTTTGGCATTGGTAGGAAACGCCGCCCGGAGACGGGAGCGGTCATTGCCTTTTTCGGGAAAAGCACGAATTTTTGAAGAGACGTTTGGAGAAGGGCGGGCATGACGGAGCGGCTTGACAAATTGCTGGTGGCGCGGGGGCTTGCCGGTTCGAGGGAACGTGCGCACGCGCTGATTCTGGCCGGGCGGGTGCTGGTGGCGGATCAGGTCTGCGACAAGGCGGGCACACGCTTTGCGGAAGATGTGTCCCTGCGGCTCAAAGGGGAGGACATTCCCTTTGTGTCGCGCGGCGGGCTCAAATTGGAAGGGGCCTTGGAAGCCTTTCAGGTGGATGTGACGGGGAAAGTCGCCCTGGATGTTGGAGCCTCGACCGGCGGCTTCACCGACTGCCTGTTGCAGCATGGAGCGGCCCGGGTGTTTGCGGTGGATGTCGGGTACGGGCAGCTGGCGTGGAAGCTGCGTACCGATCCGCGGGTTGTGGTGCTGGAACGGACCAATATCTGCGCTGTGACGTCCGAAATGCTGGGTACTGCGCCCGATATCGCGGTTATCGATTGCTCGTTTACGTCGCTTGTGCGTGTCGCCCCTCCGACGCTGGCCCTGCTGGCTCCCCGGGCCGATGTCATCGCGCTCATCAAACCCCAGTTCGAGGTGGGTAAAGGGAAGGTTGGCAAGGGAGGCATTGTCCGTGATCCTGCCTTGCGCGCGCAGGTGGTGGAGGACATCCGCCAGGCTGCGCTCCAGTGGGGCTGCGATATCCGCGGCGTTATCGAAAGCCCGATTACCGGTGTCAAGGGCAACGTGGAATATCTTATCCACCTTGGATATGCAAAATAAACTTGCAGTACCTTGCCGGGGAAATAAAATATAAATGTGGATTCCTTTCTGTACCCGGTTTGACAGACGGCCAATGAGGGAAGAAGGAAAGATTTTTCCCTCCATGGCGCGCAAGGGATAAAACGACTTTCTGGAAAGGAGCATGCTTATGGCGAAAGAAGAGTGTCTGTTCTGCAAAATCATTTCCGGCGAGATTCCCGCGCCACCGGTCTATGAGGATGAGCAGGTGGTCGTGATCCGGGATATTTCCCCGCAGGCGCCGCATCATTTTCTCGTGCTGCCGCGGGAGCACATCGTGTCGGCTTTGAATCTTGAGGAACGCCACGATGCGCTGGTAGGCCATGTATTCCGGGTGGCCGCACGCCTGGCCCGGGAACAGGGCTTTGCCGACAGCGGTTTCCGGATTGTCAACAACTGCGGGCGGGATGGCGGCCAGACGGTGGGACATATCCATTTTCATCTGCTGGGCGGCCGGTCGCTGGAGTGGCCACCAGGTTAGCAGAAGGGATTTCCATCCGTCCTGAAGGGATGCTTTGACAGAGGAGCGGGTGGTTTCATATGGGTAAAGAACAAATTTATGGCTGATCCGAATGTAAATGAAAGCGTGCGGCAGCAGCACCTGATAGACGAGACTTTGGAACTGCTGGTGACCTATTATGGCGGGGTCCTGAGCGAGGAAGAACTCGATCAGAAGATGAATTTGCTGCTGCATGCCATTGATGTCGCCCGCCGCTCCCATGACGGCCAGTTCCGCCGTTCCGGCGAACCCTACATCTTTCATCCACTGCGGGTTGCGCATCTGGCGGCGCGCAACTGGATGGATTTCGATTCCATCTGCGCCGCCATGCTGCACGACGTGGTGGAAGACACGCCGGTGACACTGGCCGAGATTGAAAAAGATTTCGGCTACAAAATCGCGTTTCTGATCAATGGGCTGACCAAGGCGGACGATGAGCACTTGAGCCGCGAGGCGCTGCGCAATCAGACCTACCGCCGCCAGTTGCTGACCGCCATCGAGGATGTGCGGGCACTCTGTTTGAAGTTTTGGGACCGCATCGACAATCTGCAGACCATCAAAGCGCTGGCGCCGGAAAAGCAGCGGCTTATCGCCGAGGAAACCGAGCGGATCTATGTGCCGCTGGCCTTGCGGCTCGGCATGGGCTATGTGGCCTCCGAGCTGGATGCGCTTTCTCTGGCGGTGCTTGAGCCCGATTCCTATGAGGAGTATCAGAAGACGCTGGCCTCTCTGCGCGTGACGATGCAGCCGTGGCTGCGCCAGATCCGGGGGCGCATCATCAACACTTTGGAAAGCTACAAACTAAGCGTTCATGTCAACGATCGCTGGCGTTCGTTTTCGCTGCTGGCCGCTCGCGCCGTTCATCGGGGCTTCCCCAAGCTGTATACCATGGAGATCGATGTGGGACGGACGATGGACGCCTATGTGGCGCTGGGGCTGCTGCATGGCATGTTCCCACCCATTCCGGGCAAACTTGAGGATCATCTGACGGTTCCCTCTCCACACGGCTATCAGGCTCTGCACACCACGGTCCAGGCGGATCAGTACCGGATGCGGGTGGAGATCACCACGCACAAGCTGGCCCGCTTCAATCGTTCCGGTGTGCTGGCGCCCGGTTTCGATTTTCACGAGGCGCGTTTTCAGGAACTGGTCAAGACCCTTTTGGAAGGGAATGCCTCGGTGGTCGATGTCGAACGTTTGCGTCTGGCCACCAGCAATGTCCGGGTCTACACGCCGACCGGCGCGGATCGGGTACTTCCCGAGGGGAGCAGCGTGCTTGATTTCGCCTTTGAAATTCATGAGGAGCTTGGTTTGCACGCGCAGTACGGCATGGTTAACGGCAAGCATCGCGGGCTTGATTTTCATCTGATGGATGGCGATCAGGTGGAGATTATCCGCAGCGCGGAACCGGAGGTGCGTTCCAAGTGGCTGGAATGGGCGATAACGTCCAAGGCTTTAAACAGCATTCGCCGTTATCTGCGAAACCATCCGGCGGAAAAACCGGTGCCTGCGAAAACCGCGCCGGAAGGCGCGGAGAAATCCGCCGGAGGAGACGCATGAAGCGGAGTGTCCTTTTCGCCGTGCTTTGCGCTCTGTGCGGCCTGGCCTTCTGTGTGGCCAACCTGTTTGGCGCCAATCTGCTCTGCGTGACCGAGGGCTGCACGATTTATCACGGGTACCGGGTTTTCGGGCTGAATCTCTACGCCCTGGGCGCCGTTGGTTTTCTGGCAATGCTGGTGCTGGTGCCGTTGTGCGCCCTGCTTGAGGAAGCGGGCTTCGACCGCAGTCCGAGAGAGGGCTGGTGGTCGTATCGGAGGATGCTGGCGCTGCTGGCGGTGACGATCGTCTGCGGTTTGCTGATAGAGATGGCGCTTCTGGCCTACCAGTGGCTGTTCTGGGCCTGTTCCAGCTGCCTGGTGGCTGCTCTGCTCTTTGGATTGACGGTGCTGCTGGCGATGTTTTCCTTTCGGGAACTGCGGCGGGCGCCCCTGTGGTGTCTGGGCGGCCTGTGGCTGATACTTGCCGCTTATGTCACACTGGTGGTGGCGCGCGAGGCGCTGCTGCATCCCTGGAGCCTGACCGGCACTTCCGGAACGGCGCAGGTGTACTTCTCCCCGACCTGTCCCAGTTGCCGGGAGGTGGTGCTGGAACTCCTGGACAAGGTTCCGGAACCTGAAAAAAGGATAGCCTTCATCCCGATAAGCAAGAATGCCGAAGATGATCGGCGTCTGGCGGCGGTGCTTCCCCTGCTGCGGCAGGGAGGTGAGGCCGCAACGGTGTTGCGCGGTCTGTTCGAAGCTCCGGCGTCCGGGGATGTGAAACTTGCTCTGTCGGATCGGTTGCGGCTCTGGATCAACAAGAGCACATTGGCCTCCCGGGGGTTCACGAAGGTGCCCCAGATTCTCTCTTCCGCGCCGATTCTGGTGACGGCTCCTTCGGAAGTCGCAGGATCTCCCTCGTTTCCGCCCGTGCCGTCCGGTAACACCTGCCTTCCGGTGGAAGACGGCGACTGCGAAGATCGTTCGGGAGGTGCTTTTCCTGCGGAGGGTGTGGAACGCTGATATTTTTTCCGGGAATTTGACGCTCTGGAGAATTGATGGTTTGCGGATTCAAATGGAATCAGGCTGATAGCGAGTATCGACCTGATTTCTTTGTATATGGGGGATTTATTTTATGGGGAGCGCAATACTCTTTGCGGATTTGAAAATTTCCGGGCCTTTGCTGCGGGCGGTGGGTGATCTGGGCTATGTGGAACCGACGCCTATTCAGCTTGAGGCAATTCCGGTGTTGTTGGCCGGGCGGGATTTGATAGGGCAGGCCCAAACCGGCACCGGCAAGACCGCGGCCTTTGCGTTGCCATTGCTGATGCGGGTGGAGGCGGATCTGGGCGTTCCGCAGGTACTGGTACTGGCGCCGACCCGGGAGCTGGCGCTTCAGGTGGGCGGGGCCTTTCAGGATTATGCAAAGTATCTGGATGCCCTGCATGTGCTGACCATCTATGGTGGTCAGGCATACGGGCCACAGCTGCGCGGTCTGCGGCAGGGTGCGCAGATTGTGGTGGGGACGCCAGGACGACTCATTGATCATCTGGAACGGGGCGCCCTGCGTCTTGACGCCTTGCGCACCCTTGTGCTGGACGAGGGCGACGAGATGCTGCGCATGGGCTTTATCGAGGATGTGGAAAAGATTCTGGCCGCTGCTCCCCCCAATTGTCAGAAGGCTTTGTTTTCCGCCACGATGCCGGCGCCAATTCGGGAAATCGCCTGGCGGCATCTGCATGATCCGGTGGAGATTCGTATTGCGTCCAAGACCGCAACGGTGGAGACGATCAGCCAGTACTACATTCTTCTGAAGGAGGAGCAGAAGCCCGAAGCTCTTTTGCGCCTGCTGGAGATGGAGGAGCAGCCGGCAGCGCTGATCTTCACCCGCACCAAGGCCGCGACGGTGGAGGTGGCAGAACATCTGCGCAAGGCGGGTTTTCTGTCTGCGGCGCTTAACGGCGACATGAGCCAGGAACTGCGGGAAAGCGCCATAACGCGCCTTCGCAGCGGCGAACTGAATATCGTGGTCGCGACCGATGTGGCGGCGCGCGGACTGGACGTGGAGCGCATCGGACTGGTGATTAACTATGACATACCTCTGGATGTGGAGCCCTATGTCCACCGGATCGGCAGGACCGGCCGCGCGGGGAGGAGCGGCAAGGCGTTTTTGTTTGTGACGCCGGGCGAAAGACGCTACCTGAAGATCATAGAACGGGTTACCGGCCAGCGCATTGAGGAGACGCGGGTGCCGCAGTCTTCGGATTTGGAGCGTAAGCGCACAGAACGTTTCCGGGCGCGGCTTGAGCAGTTGATGGCGCAAAAGGATCTGAGCTTTTACCGCGCCACCTGTGAACGTCTGACCGAAGAAACCGGCCTGCTGCCGGAAGAGTTGGCCCCGGCTTTACTCTACATGGCGCAGGGTACAAGGCCCCTGCGAGTGCCCAAAGGAGTCTTTGATCGGGCGCCTGTTCCGCCTCCTGCGCGCCCCAGAAGGAAGGTCCATCCTCCTCAAATGCAGAAGACACAGGTAAACCGGAAAAAGGCCCACGGCTTCAAGGGGCAGGAAAGAAAGAAGGCTCCTTCTCACGGGCGATCGTCCAGGCCTGAGAGGGGCAAATGAGACTTTTCCCCTTTTTTCAGGATATTGAGGGCAAGAACTTCCTGGTGCTTGGAGGCGGTGCTGTGGCCGCGGAAAAGGTCAAGCGGCTGCAGGCCTTTACCGATCGGATCGTGGTGATCGCCGAAAGGAGCGAGATTCTCGGTGTCAAGGTGCTGCGAAGGCCGTTTGAAGAGGCGGATCTTGCGCTGGCGGATTACTGCGTCTGCGCAACGGACGATGCGGAGCTGAATGCGCGTGTTGCCGGCCTGTGCGCCGAGCGTGGCATTCCGGTCAATGTTGTTGACAATCCGGCGCTGTGCGGTTTTGTGTTTCCCGCCCTGGTCAAACGCGGCGATCTGGTAATCGGCATCACGACGGCAGGCAAGAGTCCGGCCTATGCTTCCCTGCTGCGGGAGCAGATCGAAGCAATGCTTCCGGAAGGTGTTGAGACGGTACTTGAGCGTTTGGGCGGGATGCGCCGGTATGTGCAGCGGCGGGTGCCGGATCAGGCCAAAAGAAGAAGAATCTGTCATTTGCTTCTGGACGCGCTTCTGGAAACACGGGGGGAGGCGGCGGAAGAGGTTTTGCTTGGGATTGTGGAGGACAATGAATAGGCTGCGGATTGCCACACGCGGATCCCGGCTTGCGTTGGCACAGACGAAAATCGTGGCGGACAAACTGACGGCTTTGGGCATTGCGAGCGAACCCCTTGTTGTGCTGACCAAAGGGGATCGCGATACACAGTCACCGCTGCCTGCAATCGGCGGGAACGGCCTTTTTGTCCGCGGCATCGAGGAGGCGCTTCTGTCGGGGCAGGCGGATATCGCCGTACACAGCGCCAAGGATCTGCCCTACGATCTGGCGGAGGGACTGCTGATCGGCGGCATTCCGCAGGCGCAGGACCCAAGGGAACGGTTGCTGACGCGGCGGGAACAACTGCCGCCCGGGCCGCGCATCGGTACTGACAGCCCCCGCAGGCGGGAGGCATTTCGCCGTCTCTGTCCGGATGTGTTTTTTTGTTCTCTGCGGGGAAATGTGCCGACGCGTGTGGAGAAACTCCGCCGGGGGGAATACGACGGCATCCTTCTGGCCCAGGTTGGTCTTCTTCGTCTGGGGCTGGATCTTTCGGGACTGCATGGACGGGTGCTGGAAATTGAAGAGCTGCTGCCCGCGCCCTGCCAGGGTATTTTGGCCGTGGAATGCCGGGCACAGGACACGAAGACGCGGGAACTTCTTGAGCGCATAACGGATCCGCTGGCCGCGCGGCGCTTTGCCGTTGAACGCTCTCTGTTTTGCGGGATGCGGGCCGGCTGCTCGGCGGCGGTCGGCGCCTATGCCGAAATTCGCGGCGATCGGCTCAGGGTTTATGGCTGCTTTGAGGGGAAATATGCCCGGGCGCAAGGCGCGTTTGCGGACTACAGGAGCCTCTGCGATGAGGTTAGAGACAGGATCTGGTGCTGAAAAACGAGGCTGTGTGCTGCTGGTCGGCGCCGGTCCGGGGCGCGGCGCTCTGACGCTGCGGGGCTTGCAGGCGATTCGGCGGGCGGACGTAATCTGCCATGACGATCTGATAGATCATGCCCTGCTTTCGTATGCGCCGCCTTCCTGCGAGATTGTTGCGGTGGGCAAGCGCCATGGCAGGCACAGCATGGAGCAGCAGGAGATCACGCGGCTGCTCATTTGCAAGGCCCGGGAAGGCCGCGTCGTGGTGCGCCTGAAGGGGGGCGACAGTTTTGTCTTCGGACGTGGCAGCGAGGAGGTATTGGCGCTTCGTGAAAACGGCATTGCCTACGAGGTGATTCCCGGGGTGAGTTCCGCGATCGCGGTACCGGAGGTTTTGGGCATTCCGGTAACGCACCGAGGCATGGCCGCGGCCTTTACGGTGGTGACCGGCCACGGGGCGGATGGCCGGAGTCTTGACTATGCGGCTCTGGCGCGGATGCCGGGCACGCTGATCTTTCTCATGGGGATGCATCATATCGGTGAGATAACCCGGCACCTCATAATGCACGGAAAGGCTCCGCGGACGCCCGCGGCCGTGTTGTGCCGGGGAATGATGGATGGAGCAAGGCGGATCGACGGTCCGCTGGAGCATATCGCCGCCCTGGCCCAGGACGCGCCGACGCCGGGGATTCTGCTTGTCGGCGAGGTGGCTGCCCTGCATATGGAGAAGACGCTGCAGCGGCCGCTGGAAGAATTTTGCGGCGATGTGTTCGGCAATCGTTTCAGCGGGAAATGGTCCCCCCAGCATGGCGAGCTTCGTCTGCGCAAGCGGCCAAAGGGAGTGCCCTTTTACCGGCGGTACCGGAGAGCTTGAGCCTGACAGGGTGCCTGCCGGGGGGGGAATCTTTGGAAAGAATTTTATGCTTTTGAGGCTGCATGTGGTTTCGTATGCAGCTTTTTTCATTGTTTTGCGGTGGTCTTGGATACCGTTTTTTGAAGAACAGGCAGAAAAAAACAAGGCCTCACAAGAGTTTTGAAATCTTGCGAGGCCTTTTGGAAAACTTGGATGGTGCCCAGGGACGGAATCGAACCATCGACACGAGGATTTTCAGTCCTC
>JAFZPK010000011.1 GCA_017552515.1 Deltaproteobacteria bacterium
GGACTGGTGGCCGACGATGTGGAATCGCATCCGGAGTTTTTGCTGCAGCCCTACCTCTGGAAGGAGAAACCGACGGATCGTTCGGAGATCATTGCGCGGGCGGCCTGCAAGATCGCCGAACAGGTGAAGGCGCAGGCAATCCTGATCTTCACCCAGACCGGGCGTACGGCCATGCTGGTGGCCAAGTACCGTCCCACGGTGCCGGTCCTGGCGGTGGCTCCCAACCAGGAGATACGCCGCCGGATGGTTCTCTACCGCAACATTCGTTCCCTGCAGATGACTTCTCCTGCCGAGCTCGATCTTGAGGAACGTATCGCCTGCGCCAAACGGGCAGTGCTTGCATCGGGACGCATGAAGGAGGGCGATGTGGCGGTGATCGTAATGGGCAGTCCGGTTTCCGCGGCCGGAACGACCAACCTCATCAAAGTTGAAACTTTCTAAAAAACAGGGGGAAGGCCCTTTTTCTGCGTGCCTTCCCCCTTTTTTTCTCTGTTTGCATCGTGTCTGAGGATGAATCCGGCAAGATGCGCTTTTTTACCCCGTCAGATAAGTGTATCCCCGCAGGGTCTGTTCCAGCAGGCTGAGGAAACGGCTGCGCTCCTCGATGGAGATCCGGCGCAGAGAGACCTGCTTTTCCAGTTTGTTGTGGACATTTTTCAGGATCTCGTTGCCGTTGTGCTGCACGTACTTGAGGATGCTGCTGACGGTGTCGCCCTCGACAATCGCGTCGATCTTGTAGTTGGTCTTGCGGTTGAAGGTGATATGCACGGCGTTGGTGTCTCCGAACAGGTTGTGCATGTCGCCCAGGATCTCCTGGTAGGCGCCGATCAGGAAGAAACCGATATAGTAATCCTCGTCCGGTTCGATGCGGTGAAGCGGCAGGCAGCGGGTGGGGCCATGTTCACCCACGAAGTTGGTGATTTCGCCATCGGAATCGCAGGTGATATCGGCGATGGAGGCGAGGATCTCCGGCTGCTGCTGAAGCCGCTGGATGGGCACGATGGGGAACATCTGGTCGATGGCCCAGGAGTCGGGAATGGACTGGAACATGGAGAAGTTGGCGAAACAGGTGCGCCGCAGGCTCAGCTGGAAGTTCTGCATCTCCTCGGGAATGGTCTTCAGCCGCTCGACGATCTCGTTCATGCGGGCGATAATCTTGGCGTAGAGCCATTCGGCGATGGCGCGATCCTGCAGGGTCAGGAAACCCAGCTTGAACAGGCTGACCGCCTCCTGGATGAGCTGGACGGTATCGTGATAGTCCTCGCGCAGGCTGTGGCGGTCGATGCTGTTGTAGATGTCGAGCAGCTTGCGCACCGTGGGCGACAGTTCGTCCGGCCGGGAGAGCGCCGCCTCGAAGTCGGGCGAGGGAGCCTCCGCATGCGTGTGCAGCAGGTTGGTGATCAGCACAGAGTAATGTGCCGCCACGGCGCGTCCCGATTCGGAGATGATGTTGGGGCAGGGCACGCCGGCCTCGTCGCAGACACTCCGGATCTGGTAGACCACATCGTTGGCGTACTCGTCGATGGTGTAGTTGACACTGGAGTAGTTGCTGGACTTGGAGCCGTCATAGTCCACGCCCAAACCGCCGCCGATATCCATGTAGCGGATGTCCGCGCCCATCTTCTTCAGCTCGGCGTAGATGCGGGCGCCTTCGATGAGCGCATTCTTGATCTTGTCCATCTTGGTGATCTGGCTGCCAATATGGAAGTGGACCAGCCGCAGGTTTTCAAACAGGTTGTGCTGCTTGAGCAGGTTGAGCGCGGAGAGCAGTTCGGAGATCCGCAGGCCGAACTTGGCGTCTTCTCCGCCGGAAGTTGACCACTTGCCGATGCCCTTGGAGGAGAGGCGCACCCGTATGCCAAGCTGCGGTGCAACGTCGAGACGCCGGGAAAGCGTGATGATCTTTTCCAGTTCGAAGAGCTTTTCCACGACGATGGTAATGTCGTAGCCGACCTTTTGCGCCTGCAGGATGGTTTCGATGAAGCCGTCATCCTTGTAGCCGTTGCAGATGATGGGCAGGTTGTGCTCGGTGGCGATGGAGATGGCGGCGATCAGCTCCGGTTTGGAACCCGCCTCCAGCCCGATGTTGTACTTTTTGCCGAAAGCGGCGATCGCTTCCAGCACCTGGCGCTGCTGGTTGACCTTGATGGGGAAAAAGGTCTGGTAGCCACCGGTGTACTCGTTCTCTTCGATGGCCCATTTGAAGGCGCGGCTGATGGAGCTGATGCGGCCTTCCAGCACGTTCATGAAGCGCAGCAACAGGGGCGGCGAGAGCTTCCGGCGGATGACCAGATCGTCAACCAGTTCCTTCAGATCGATGCCATACTTGGAGTGGGGCGAGGGATGCACGCAGATGTTGCCCTTTTTGTTGATGGAAAAGTAGTCGTCACCCCAGTTGTAGAAATTGTAAATCCGCTCGGAGTCCTTGATCGTCCAACGGCTCATGACTTTTCTCTCCCTTCCAACAAGATGAACGGACACAAGCTCGTTGCGCTTATGCCCGAAGATGAACCATACGCTATTTCCAGTCGATTGGCGCCATTTTATGCTGTTGCAGGTAGTGGTTGGCGGCGGAAAAATGCCGGCAGCCTGCAAATTTGCCAAAGGTCAGGGGCGACGGGTGGGCCGCCTCCAGCACCAGATGCCGCCCGCGGTCCAGCAGGGCGGCCTTGGCGCGGGCATGCTGTCCCCACAGCATGAAGACCAGATGCTCGCGGACGCGGGAAACGGCAGCCAGCGCCGCGTCGGTAAAACGCTCCCAGCCCCGTTTGCAGTGCGACTGCGCCTTGCCCGCCCCGACCGTGAGCGTGGTGTTGAGCAGCAACACCCCCTGTTTCGCCCAGCGCTCCAGATTCCCCGAAGAGAGCGGCGTGACGCCGGTATCGGCGGCGACCTCCCGGAAGATGTTTTTGAGCGAGGGCGGCAGTGCCACGCCGTCGTTGACCGAAAAGCTCAGGCCGTTGGCCTGGCCTGCGCCGTGGTAGGGATCCTGGCCCACGATCACCACCTTGACCGCTTCCAGCGGGCAGAGCCGGAAGGCGTTGAAGATCAGGTGGGACGGCGGATAAACGGGGCCTGCGGCATAGGCGCGATCGACAAAATCGCGCAGCGAGGCGAAGTAGGGCGCGGAAAATTCCGCCGCCAGCGCGCGTGTCCAGCCTGATTCGAGATGGATGTCCATGAA
>JAFZPK010000126.1 GCA_017552515.1 Deltaproteobacteria bacterium
AATAACGGAAGAAAGGCGAAACGATGGGCGAAAAGAACAATGGTGGCTGCTGTAGTGGTGAGCAGACAAAGAGATGGCTGGCGTTACTGGCGGCAGGTGCCGCGCTGATTCTGCTGTTCTGGGCGGTGCAGAGGCATGTGTCGCCGCAGGCGCAGCCGGTTGCTTCCGAAAAAGCGCCGCAGGTGAAAGAAGAGGCTGCAGGACTGGTCAAGCTGGAGACGCTGGAAGATCGGTTCAGCTATGGCGTTGGTCTCAATCTGGGACGGGGCGCGCAGAGCGAGGAGATCGACATCAATCCGGATCTGGTGCTGCGCGGCATCCGCGACGGTTTGACAGGCGTTGAACCCTTGCTGACCGACAAGGACATCGAAGCGACCATGCGGGAGCTGACCCAGAAGATGGAGCAGAAACTGCGCGCCAAACTGGACGAGCTGGCAAAGAAGAACAAGGAGGAAAACGCCAAGTTCTTTGCGGAGAACGCCAAGAAGGAAGGCGTGGTCACCACCGCCAGCGGTTTGCAGTATCAGGTGGTCAAAGAGGGCACTGGCAAACAGCCGGGCCCGGAAGATATCGTGACCGTGCATTATGTTGGCACACTGCTGGACGGAAGGGAATTTGACAGTTCCCGCAAGCGCAAGGAACCGGTGCAGTTTCGGCTTAACGGCGTGATCCCCGGCTGGGTGGAAGGCCTGCAGCTGATGAAAGAGGGTGGTCAGATCAAACTGTTCGTTCCGCCGGAACTGGCCTATGGTGAGGCGGGAGTCAGCGCTTTGGTTGGACCGAACTCGGCACTGGTTTTTGATGTGGAGCTGATAAAGGTCGATTCGCCGCCGGCGGAGAAGAAGGCTGACGATGCGGAGAAGGCGGAAGACACTGCCGCTCCGGCTGAGGCTGCCGCCAACGCCGATGTGAAACCGGCGGAAGCCGCTGCTCCGGCTCAGGATGCCAAGGCTGAGGAAGCCAAGCCTGCCGAGGCCGCTGCGCCTGAAACGGCCCCAGCGGAAGCCGGGAAGGCCGAAGAAGTAAAAGCAGCCGCTCCTGCGGAAGAGACCAAGGCTGAGGAGGCCAAGCCTGCCGAGGCCGCTGCGCCTGAAACGGCCCCAGCGGAAGCCGGGAAGGCCGAAGAGGTAAAGGCGGCCGCTCCTGCGGAAGAGACCAAGGCTGAGGAGGCCAAGCCTGCCGCAGCCGCTCCGGAAAAAGCTGCAGAATAAACAGGGTTAAGTAAAAAAACACAATCAATGAACGAAGCGGGAAAGGCCTTCGATGCTTTTCCCGCTTTTTTCATGCGCGGAAATGCGCACCCTGGTTTCAGGTTTCGAACTGCGCCTGATAGAGCTGCCAGTAGATGCCCCGGCGCGCCATCAGTTCCTCGTGGCTGCCCTCTTCGGCGATGCCGTTCCCGGTCAGCACCAGAATCCGGTGGGCATGCCGGATGGTGGAAAGACGGTGGGCAATGACGAGCGTGGTGCGCCCCTGGGCGAGGCGGCGCAATGATTCACGCACCGTGCGTTCGCTTTCGTTGTCCAGCGCGGAGGTTGCCTCGTCGAAGATCAGAATCGGCGGATCCTTCAGGAAAACACGGGCAATGGCCAGGCGCTGCTTCTGTCCGCCGGAGAGCTTGATCCCCCGCTGGCCGATGTCGGTATCGTAGCCCTGCGGCAGATCCATGATGAAATCGTGGGCGTTGGCCGCCTTTGCGGCGTTGATGACGGCGCTGTCTGGTGCGCCGGGGCGGCCGTAGCGGATATTTTCCAGAACGGTGCCGGCAAACAGATAGACATCCTGCTGGACGATGCCGATCTGGGAACGCAGGCTGGCAAGCTGTACGTCGCGGATGTCGTGGCCGTCGATGCGGATGGCGCCAGAGCTCACCTCGTAGAAACGCGGGATGAGGCTGCACAGCGTGGTTTTCCCGGCTCCGGAACTTCCCGCCAGCGCCACGTATTCCCCGGCGTCCACCTTCAGGTTGACCTGGCTGAGGACATCGCCCGCGCGTTCGCGGTAGTGAAACGAGACCTTGTCGAAGACGATTTCTCCCTGCACCGGAGGGAGAGCCAGCGCATTGGGCGCATCCTTGATATCCGGCTCAATCGCCATCATCTCCAGAAAACGTTCATAGCCGCTGTAGCCGTTCTGGAACTGTTCGGTAAACTGCACCAGTTTGCGCACCGGCTCGATGAAACTGTCGATGTAGAGCAAAAAGGTCAGCAGATCACCGATCTGCATGGAGTCGTGCATGATGCAGTAAGCCCCGGCCAGGATCACGGCGATGACGATCATCGTGATGATCGTGTCCATCCCTGCATGGTAGAGGGCGATGTAGCGGTAGCTGTTGCGTTTTGCCCGCACGAAATTTTCGTTGCCGCGGCTGAAATTTTCCCTTTCCAGCGGTTCGTTGCCGAAGGATTTGACGACGCGGATCCCCGCAAGCGAGTCTTCCAGCTGGCTGTTGATGTCGGCGATGCGGGCCCGGTTTTCCGTGAAGGCCCGCTTCATCTTGAAGTTGAGCAGACCGGCGTGTAGCAGCAGCGGCGGAATGAAGGCCAGCGCCACCAGCGCCATCCGCCAGTCGATGGCGAACAGGATGATGAAGGAACCACCCAGACGCAGCAGGGAAATGACGATGTCCTCCGGGCCGTGATGCAGAAGCTCGGTAATCTCGAACAGATCGTTGGTTACACGTGACAGCAGGTGGCCCACCTTCTGGTTGTCGTAGAACGAAAACGACAGCTTTTGGTAGTGTGCGAAGATCTCGTTGCGCAGATCGCGCTCAATGAACACCCCCATGCTGTGCCCGTAATAGGTGATGTAGTAGTTGCAGGCGGTTGTCACCAGAATGATGATCAGCATAAGCGTTCCCAGGCCGGCAAGTTGCCAGACGGCCTCTTCGGGCGGGAGCTTGATAGTGTGGTTGGTGACCTGCCGGACGAGCAGTGGCAGGAGCAGCGCGCAGATTGAGGTCAGCACGGCGCAGAACATGTCGGTCCAGAACAGCTTCTGGTAGGGACGGTAGTAGCGCGCCAGCCGGCGCAAGCGCGAAAAAAGTGTGGTGTCGCTCATGATGACCCCTCCTTTCAGAAAAAAGTGTCTCCTTGTGATGGAGAGATGTGCTTTGTTTTTATTCTTTTGGCTAAATAAAGGTAAACATGCCGCCGGACAATTGCTATTTCTGCCAATTGTAAAAATTTGAAAAAGTTGTTCCCCAAATACCGCGGGGCCCTTTTCCCGCATGCCCCGCCGCCTTGACATCACCCGGTGCAATAACTACTTTTTCTTGTGGCAAGTGAGTTGTCAAATGTATGAAACAAAAAGAGTTTTTCAAAGGAGGAGCATTTTCCATGAGCACGGACGGCACCCGGGAAACCGGTACAATTTCCATCAACACCGAGAACATTTTCCCTATCATCAAAAAGTGGCTGTACAGCGACAAGGACATCTTTCTGCGGGAGCTGGTTTCGAACGGCATCGACGCCATCAGCAAGCTGCACCATATCAACGTGGTGGAGCAGCTCAAGCTGGTGGAGGACTACGGCGTCGACATTACGGTGGACAAGGACAAGGGTACGCTGACCGTCAAGGACAACGGCATCGGCATGACCGCAGACGAAGTGCGGCGCTATATCAATCAGGTGGCCTTTTCCTCTGCCGAGGAGTTTTTGCGGAAATTCAAGGACGTTGAAGATAAAAACCAGATCATCGGCCATTTCGGCATGGGTTTCTACTCCACCTTCATGGTGGCTTCCAACGTCGAGATCGATACGCTCTCCTATCAGGACGGTGCGGTGGGGGTTCACTGGAGCTGTGACGGCAGCACCGCCTATACGCTGGAGGAAACCGACCGCAAGGAGCGTGGCACCGCCATCACCCTGACTTTGAACGACGACGAGAAGGAGTTTCTCGAACCGGTGCGCCTGCGGGAGATTTTGAAGAAGTACTGCGGATTTTTACCCTATCCGGTACGGTTGGCGGGCGATCAGATCAATGACCGCGATCCGCTCTGGACCAAACCGGCCACTGAAGTTTCCGAGGACGAGTACAAGAGCTTCTACCACAAGCTCTATCCCTTCGCCGAGGATCCGCTGTTCTGGATTCATCTCAACATCGATTTCCCCTTCAACCTCAAGGGGATTGTCTACTTCCCGCGCCTGAACACCGAGTTTGACTCCTCCAAGAACGGTATCAAGCTGTTCTGCAATCAGGTTTTCGTCTCGGACAACTGTCCGGAACTCATCCCCGAGTTCCTGACGCCGCTGCAGGGCTGCCTGGATGCGCCGGATCTGCCGCTGAACGTCTCCCGCAGCTATCTGCAGAACGAGCCGCAGGTGCGCAAGATCCGCGAGGTGCTTACCGGCCGGGTTGCCGGGAAGCTCGGCGAGCTTGCCAAGAACATGGAGACCTTCGTGCCGATCTGGGAGGATATCCATCCCTTCATCAAGTACGGCATGATGCGTGACGACAAGTTCTACGAAAAGGTGAAGGACCGCGTGATCTTCAAGGTTGCGGGCGGCAAGGACTACACCACGCTTCCCGACTATCTGAAACGCGCGGAAGAGACGCACGACAAGAAGGTGTTCTACACCAACGACGAGGCGGCACAGACCACCTACCTGAAGATGTTCCAGAAGCAGAACCTGGAAGTGCTGGTGATGGACGCGCTTATCGACAGCCACTTCATCCAGTTCCTGGAGATGAAGAATAACGATGTCACCTTCAAACGGGTGGACTCCGAGCTGACGGAGAACCTCATTGAAGCGGAGGAACGCAAGATCATTACCGGTCCGGAACAGAAAAACGACAACGAGCAGATAGAGGAGCTGTTCAAGGAGGCGCTTGCGGGCAAGGATCACAAGATCAAGGTGGAAAGCCTGAAGGACAGCTCGGTGCCGGCGATGATTCTGCTGCCGGAGGAGAGCCGCCGTTTCCAGGAATTGACCCGGATGATGGCCAAGAAGGAACTGGAGATGGATATCTTCAAGGACAGCACTTTCCTGGTGAACTCCGCCAATCCGCTGGTGCAGAATCTGGTCAAGATGGAGAACGGCGGCCGCAAGGACGATGCCCGGCTGCTGATCGATCAAATCTACGATCTGGCCTGCCTGGCGCACAAGGCCTTCTCCAAGGAGCGGATGGAGGCTTTCTTGGAGCGCAGCGCCAAGGTACTGGAGATGGTCTCCGGCAAGGATTAAAGCCATTGCCGCCGCTTGAGAAGGTGGCTTTGAGAGAGTAAAAAGCCGTCCGCGTTTTTCTCCGGAGAAAAGGGAGGAAAGGCGCGGACGGCCTTTTCGTTTTTGGACTGATGGAAGGAAAGGGCTCCTGTTCATGATGGCCGCAAGTCATATTGTTGTCGCTACGTCATCCTATACCGCGCTGGCTCTGCTTGCGCAGGATTTGCCTCTGGATGCGTGGCATCTCTGCCTTGCGGGACTGGGTGCTCTTGCGCCGGACATTGATCACCAGCAAAGCACGCTGGGAACGCGTTTGCGGTGGCTATCGCCTCTTGTCGCCGCGCTCTGCGGGCATCGCGGAGCGACCCATTCCCTGCTTGCGGTTTTTCTTGCGGCGGGTCTTGCGGGCGGTGTCATGCTGTACGCGGCAATACCGCTCACCGGCCTTGCGGCCTTTGTTTGCGGCTATCTTTCCCATCTTGCGGCGGATTGGAGCACGGTGCGCGGCGTGCCGCTCTTCTGGCCGCTAAAAAAACGCTTCCGTGCGCCCTGGGCCTTTCCGGTTGGCGGTCTGCGCGAGTTTCTTGTGGTGACGGGATTCGCCTTGTTTCTGGCCTTTCGGATGAATTGGCTGGGGCGGATTTTGGAGCACCTGGGGCAGGTACTGGGACGCTTGGGGCCGGTCAGTTAGCGGGGCTGGTAGGGAATGGGATCGGCGATTCCCGCTTCCCGGAAGCCCTGAAGGCGTAGGAGACAGGAATCGCAGCGGCCGCAGGAGCGGCCTTCCTCGTCCGGATCGTAGCAGGAATGGGTGAGGCGGAAATCGACATTGAGCGATGCGGCCAGACGCACGATATCGCCTTTGGAAAGGTTTTGCAGCGGCGTGTGGATCCGGAAGCGCCCCTTGCCCTCCACCCCCGCGCAGGTGGCCAGATTGGCCAGGCGCTCGAAGGCCGCGATGAATTCCGGCCGGCAGTCCGGATAGCCGGAGTAGTCCACGCTGTTGACGCCGATAAAGATGTCGAAGGCGTGCAGCACCTCCGCCCAGCCCAGCGCGATCGCCAGAAAAACCGTGTTGCGGGCCGGCACATAGGTGACGGGGATCTTTGTTTCGTCCAGGGCGTCCTTGGGAACGCCGATATCGTCCGTCAGGGCGCTGCCGCCAATGGCGCGCAGATTGATATCCACAATCTTGTGTTCCGTGACGCCCAGGAGCTTCGCATGCCGCTGCGCCTTTTCCAGCTCGATCTTGTGGCGCTGCCCGTAACGGAAACTTAAGGCGTAGGTTTCGAAACCCTCTTTTTGCGCTACCGCAACACAGGTGGTGGAATCCAGTCCTCCGCTGTACAGAACGACCGCTTTAGGTGCCATATCTTGAAAAGACCTCATGTTTTTCAGTTGAGCCCCTCTCTTTGGAGGGGGACAGATAGTGCCAGGGGGCGTCTTGGCGGAAAACGGCTGCAAGACGCCCATTTTCCGGAGTAAATATCAGCTCGCCCTTTCGAGATAGGGCCGCACGCGGAATTTCACGCCCAGATCCTGGGCGAGAGCCCGGGCGGCTTCCACATCCACGCCGGGATAGGTGACCACCGACGCGGTGACATCGGGAATATAGCGTTTTGCCGTTCGCAGAAAGTCGAGTACGCCGGCGAAGCCCTTTTCGCCGAAGGGTGTGCGTGTTACCTGCTGGTAGCTTGCCGCGTCGGCCGCATTGAGCGACACCGACACCGCGTCAATGAGGCCTTCCAGATCCGGAAGAATGTCGCGTCCATAGACCAGATTGGCCTGGCCGTCGGTATTGATGCGGATGCGTACGTCGCTGTGTACCTGTTGCAGCCTCCAGGCGACTTCCAGCACGGTGTCCAGCCGCAGCAGCGGCTCGCCGTACCCGCAGAACACCACCTCCCGATAGTTGCGCGGATCGCCCACTGCCTTCACGATCTCGTCCACCGAAGGCTCCCGTTCCAGCCGCAGGAAGTTTTCCCCGATGGTGTAGCCGTGAAACTTGGCGCAGAAGACGCAGGAGTTGGAGCAGCGGTTGGTGATGTTGAGGTAGAGCGCGTCGCGGATGACGTAGGCAATGCGGGCCGTTTGCCCCATGCCAAACAGATCCGCCGCGTTGCGGCTGGTGATGGTGGCCAGCTCCTCAAGCGTGATGCCGCGCTCCTCGGCGAGCTTTTCCGCGGTCAGGCGCATGAAGGCCGGTTCGTTGCGTTTGCCGCGGCGTTTCTGCGGCGCCAGGTAGGGGCAGTCGGTTTCCAGCAACAGCCGGTCTTCGGGCACCGTTGCCGCCACGGCGCGCAGTTCTGCGTTTTTGGGGTAGGTGAGGGTGCCGCCGAAAGCCAGGTGCAAGCCCAGCTCAAGGCAGCCTTCGGCAAAGGCGGCATCACCGCTGAAGCAGTGCAGCACGCCGCGCAGCTTGTGCCCCTGCGCCTCGTCGCGCAGCACCCGCAGGGTATCGTCATGGGCATCACGGTCGTGGACGATGAAGGGCAGTTCCAGCCTCCGCGCCATCCGCAGCTGGGCGCGGAACACCTCTTCCTGAACCGGGCGCGGCGCGTATTCATAGTAGTAGTCGAAGCCGATTTCACCGATGGCCACGACTTTGGCGTGCGCGCGCGCCAGTTGCTCGATGCGTGCCAGTGTTTCCGGCGTTCCCTTGTCCGCCTGCTGCGGATGAATGCCGATGGCGGCGAACAGCTGAGGATACTTTTCCGCCAGGGCGATGGTCGCCTCGAAACTTTCCGGCGATTCGCCCACGGTCAGGATCTGGCGGATCCCCGCCTCTTCAGCATGTTTCAGAATTTCGTCGATTTCACCGGCGAAGCGCTCATCGTCCAGATGGGCATGGGTATCGGTGAGCGCTGTTCCGGCGGACAAGAGATCGGTTTCGGACATCTTCCTTTTTCTCCAAAAGAAACGTTTTCCTAAATACGTGGGAAGAGCGGCTGGGCTTTTTCCACGGTGACGCCGGGACGCAGTTCGCCAAAGCTGTCATGACCCTCCAGCATGATGTTTTCCGGGTCGGCGCCGACAATGGCCAGCATCCGGCGGCCGGTTTCCGGCATGAAGGGAGCAACCAGAAGCGCAATGAGCCGGATGCCTTCCGTCACGTTGTAGAGCACTGCGCCCAGTTCGCCCTTGAGTGCCGGATCCTTGGCCAGCGCCCAGGGTTGCCGTTCGTCGATGTACTTGTTGGCGCGGGTGACCAGTTCCCAGATGCTCTGGAGCGCCTTGTTGAACGCGAGATTGCAGATGTGGTTGTCGATGACCGGCAGCGCCTCGGTAAAGGCGGCGATGAAGGCCTTGTCCACTTCCTTGTCGGAGACACCTTCCGGCAGAATGCCGTCGAAGTACTTGTTGACCATGGCGCTTGAGCGGCTCACCAGGTTCCCCAGATCGTTGGCCAGATCGGAGTTGATGCGGTGGATCAGGCCCGTGTGGGAGAAGTCGCCGTCCAGTCCAAAGGGCACTTCCCGTAGCAGGAAGTAGCGGATGGGGTCAACGCCGTACTTGTCCACCAGCATGTTGGGCTCCACCGTGTTGCGCAGGCTCTTGCTCATCTTCTTGCCCTCCACGGTCCACCAGCCATGGGCGAAGACCTTCTTGGGCAGGGGCAGTCCGGCGGCCAGCAGGAAGGTCGGCCAGTAGACGGCGTGGAAACGCAGGATGTCCTTGCCGATGACGTGGACGTCCACCGGCCAGAACTTGCTGAAGTTGCCGGTACTGTTGCTCGGGTAGGAGAGGGCGGTGATGTAGTTGGTGAGAGCGTCGAACCAGACGTAGACGACATGCTTGGGATCGTTGGGAACCGGAATTCCCCATGAAAACGAGGTCCGCGAAATGGAGAGGTCACGCAGGCCCTCCTTGATGAATCCAAGGATCTCGTTGCGGCGGGACAGCGGCTGGATGAAATCGGGGTGCGCATCAATGTACTCAAGCAGGGCATCCTGGTACTTGCTCATGCGGAAGAAGTACGAGGCCTCCCGCAGTTTTTCCGTCGGACGGCCGCAGTCCGGACAGCAGCCGTTGAGCAGCTGGGTCTCGGTCCAGAAGGTTTCACAGGGCGTGCAGTACCAGTCCTCATATTCTCCCAGGTAGATGTCGCCCTTTTTCTGCAGGAGTTCGAACATCTCCTGCACTCCGTGAATATGCCGTTCCTGGGTGGTGCGGATGAAGTCGTCGTTGCTGATGTTCAGTTTTTCCCAAAGGCCCTGGAAGCGTTTCATGACCCGATCGGCCAGTTGCAGGGGTGTTTCTCCCTGGGCCAGAGCGGCCTTTTCCACCTTCTGGCCATGCTCGTCGGTGCCGGTGAGGAAAAAGACCTCATAGCCGCGCGCCCGTTTATAGCGCGCCAGCACGTCGCAGGCGACGGTGGTGTAGGCGTGTCCGATATGCGGCACGTCGTTGACGTAGTAAATCGGGGTGGTGACATAGAAGGCTTTGCTCATGGTTATTCACTCCTTGGGTTGTTCAGTTGGATGACGGTTGCGGGCCGCCGCTCTTGGGATGATTGCCGCCGCCTTTGGCAGAGGCGGGGCCGCGGCGCATCCGCCGCCGTATCAGGGCGCTTTTTTCCTGTGACGGTTCTCCCGATTTGATGACGGCTGTGTCGGGCCGCCTGCGTGCGCCTGGCTTGCCGGAGATTTTACCGCGTTCCGGATGCCTGATTTCGCGGTCCTTTGCATTTTCTCCTCCATTGCCCGCGGGCGCGGCATTTCCCCGGCGTTCCCGTGGAACGATGGGACGGTGCCCCCGGGGCGGCTGAGGCGGGGAGGCGCTTTCCGGTTTGGACGGCGCGTCGCCTTGATGCTTTTCCTCGGCTTGTGGCCGGGAGAGGCGCGAATGCTTTTCGTTAAACTCCTCCATGCTGACGGTCAGGCTCTGTCCATCTTCGGTTTTCAGGGTGATTTTGCCGGAGAGGCAGTTGACATCCGTCACCGTTGCCGGGGCGTCGTTGAAGGTCGTCTTGCTGCCATGTTTGGGGAAGCCCTTCTTCAGTTCGGTATAGGTGTCGAATTCATAGGAAAGGCAGCAGAGCAGACGTCCGCACTGCCCGGAAATTTTCGTGGGATTGAGCGCCAGCCCCTGCTCTTTGGCCATCTTTACCGAAACCGGTGAAAATTCGCGGAGAAAGGATCTGCAGCAGAGTTCCCGTCCGCAGATGCCAAGTCCTCCCACCATTTTCGATTCATCCCGTACGCCTATCTGTTTCATCTCGATACGGGTGTGGAACTGGTGGGCGAGATCCTTGACCAGCTCGCGGAAGTCGATCCGGCCGTCGGCGGTAAAGTAGAAGATGATCTTGGAGCCGTCGAAGAGGTATTCGGTGCGCACCAGTTTCATCTCCATCTTGCGCTCCTCGATGCGGCCGCGGCAGAAGTCGAAGGCCGCGTTTTCCCGGCTGCGGAAATATTCCTGCGAGTCAACATCCTCCTGGGTCGCCTTGCGGATCACATTCTGGATATCGTTGCTTAAGGTTTCTTCCGATACCTCTTCCGGAGCGGCGGCAACGGTACCCAGCGTCTGGCCGCGAACGGTTTCCACGACCACCGTGTCGCCCGGGTTCATTTCCAGCTCGCCCGCAAGAAAGTGATAGTGCCGTCCCGCCTGACAAAACTTTATGGCGACAATTCGCGTCATGAATCAATCCTTTTTCTCTTGTTGATGATCGTTGGAAAGCTTCGTTTTTTTAGGGTTCTTCGCAGCTTCCCTCTTAGGAACGATGCCGTCAACTTAAATACCCTTCCCTCCTTTAGGGGGGAAGGGATGGGATGGGGGGGGAGAAAAGCGGCGTTTCATTTGCTCCCCTCCCTAACCCTCCCCCCGCAAGCGGAGGGAGGGAATCCAAGCTGCAAATCCGCAAGTTGCATCAGCAGCAGATCCAGCGTCAGCCGGGCATTGGTGTTGTCATCAAGCGCACGGCGGGTCTCTTCCAGAAGACCCAGCTTGGCGATCAGGCTCTCGATGCTCTCCCGTGCCGCGCGAGTGCGTATCAGTTCCGCCAGATCCATATTGACCAGTTCCTCATCCGCCTGTCCGGCGCGTATTTTCAACATATCTCCGAAGAATGTCTGCAAAATTTCCAATCTGGTCCGCAGAAGCATTTTCAGATTATCCGCTTTCCCCGGTTTCTGGGCCAGCTTTTCCGTCAGCTTGAAGAGCGGCACGACATTTTCCTCGGCCGGTGGCAGGGCAGCCACCTCCCGGATGAGCGCGACACGCGGATCCTCGGCGCTGCTGCCTTCCGAGTCCGTTTTGTGGTCACCCCGTTTTTTTCCACCATCCTGCGCCGTTGCCCTGGCCAGTTGACGCATCTCCTCGATATGCGCCAGCGCCTTTCCCGGTGAACCGCCGGCAATGGCGGCTTCCACCCGCGCTTCGGATGCGGAAAGCCCGCGGCGCTCCTGCAGCCAGGCGGCCAGTTGATCGCGCCGGACGCGCTCGAAACGCACGATCTGGCAGCGGGAGCGGATAGTGGCAAGCAGAGCTTCCGGGTTGTCGGTCAGCAGAAGGAACAGGGTGTCGTCCCGCGGCTCCTCCAGCGTTTTCAGAAAGGCCGACTGTGCCTCCTGGGTGAAGCGTTCCGCGCCTTCCACCAGACAGACTTTTCGCGGCGCTTCCAGCGGATGGAAGCGCAAATCTTCCTGAATGGCGCGTACCGTTGCAATTTTGAGCGAATCGCCGTCATCCGTCACCGAAAAAAGATCCGGATGATTGCCGCCCGCCAGTTTGAGACAGCCCGGACAGACGCCGCAAGCGCTTTTTGTGGCGCAGAACAGATGCCGGATGAACTCGCTCGCCATCAGCTTCTTGCCTGTGCCCTGAGGCCCGGCAAACAGATAGGCGCAGCCGATCCGGTCCTTTTGCCGGGAATCCTGCTGCGCTTCGTCCAGCAGTTTGGCCAACAGCGCCTTGGGGCGTTCCTGTCCCAGAATGCCGTCAAACATGGTCACCGTCCGGGTGCCATGCCGGAAGACGCAAGCACGGCAAAGCGTTGCGCTATTTCGCGATCCAGATCTTTTGGGGGCCGGGTCGCGTCGAAAATGTGAAAACGTTCCTTTTCCCCGGAAGCCAGCTTCAGGAAACCATCGCGTACCTTGCGGTGAAAGTCGAGATGCTCGCGTTCCAGACGGTCGGAAGAAAGCCCCTTGAGCTGGTCGCGCCGGTGGGAGCGCCGCAGACCTTCCTCTGCGGGAAGATCGAGCAGAAACGTGGCATCGGGGGCGATTCCCGCGGCAAACTGGTTAATCTGCCGGATCAGGACAATGTCCAGCCCGCGGGCATAGCCCTGGTAGGCCAGGGTGGAATCGTGGAAACGGTCGCACAGCACAACGTCGCCGCGTTCCAGTGCCGGCCGGACAACTTCCCGTACGTGCTGAGCCCTGGCCGCGAGGTAGAGCAGCAGTTCGGCCCTGTCTGCCATGGGCGGCTGATCGGGGGCAAGGAGCAGCGCGCGGATGCCGTCCGCCAGGGGGCAGCCGCCCGGCTCATGCGTCACCGTCACCGGAACATTCTGATTGCGCAAATGTTCCGCAAGCGCCTGCAGCCGCGAGGTTTTTCCCGCTCCTTCAATTCCCTCGAACGTGATAAACAATGACATATCAGCCCTTTTTTGTTACAGAAATACGAAACTAGTTATTATAGGGGCCGGCTTGGTGACTTTCAAGGAGAAAGCCCGAAACTGTGCCCGGGGCGGAAAAACGCTTGTACACGGTAAAAGGGGGAACATTTTTCATGGATATGTGGCTGGAACGGGCACGAGCGGTGGTGGAACGGAACATCGGCTACGAGTTTCGCGCGGTGGAACTCTTCGCTGAGGCGGTGACGCACAGTTCGTTCAGCAACGAGCAGCCCCTGCGGTACCGATCCCCCTTCAACGAGCGTCTGGAATTTCTGGGCGACGCGGTGCTGGAATTGGTAATCAGCCATCAGCTCTTTCTCCGTTATCCGCAAATGCCGGAAGGGAAACTGACCCGGGTACGGGCGGATCTGGTGAACGAAAAGTCCCTGGCGGGATTGGCGCGCTCCCTGAATCTGGGCGCCAGTCTGCGGTTGGGCCGCGGCGAGGAGCGCAGCGGCGGACGTGACAAGGACCGGCTGCTGGCGAATCTGGTGGAAGCCCTTATCGGTGCGGTATTTCTCGATGGCGGTCTGGAGGCGGCGCGGAAAATGATCTTGGACCTGTTTGGCGCCACGCTGGAGAACATGGCCGAATCCCTTGAACAGACCGATTTCAAGACCCGCCTGCAGGAATGGGCGCAGGCGCGGGGCTGGCCGGTTCCCCTCTATACGCTTTTGGGAGTGGAAGGGCCGCAGCACGATCAGCTTTTTACCTGTGAAGTCTTCTGCAACGGCGCGGTGCGCGGCACCGGCACCGGGCACACCAAGAAGGGCGCGGAACAGGAAGCGGCACACAAGGCGCTGGAAAGCTTGGAAAAAGAATTCTAATAATTATCTTCTTATTATTCTCATAATGATAAGGAGAATAAGTTAAGCTTATAACATAACTATTTTATTAAATTTTAAGAAAAATAAGTGCTTTTCTGTCTTTTTGCTCATTGTCTTTTGATTGCTTTTCTCATAATAATTATTAGAATAATTTGTAAACCGTATAGCTGGAGAGAAGGTAATGGAAGGCAAGACTCTCGAATACAAGCGTGAATATACAGATGACATCAAGTACGCTGTCGTGGCTTTTGCCAACACCGACGGGGGAAAACTGCTGATTGGTGTGGATGACAAAGGGCATGTTTGCGGTGTCGCCGATCCGGATGGAACCTTGCTTCGTGTGACCAACATGATCCGTGATGCCATTCGTCCGGATGTGACCATGTTCATCGAAAGTGAAATTTCCGAAAAGGATGGAAAGCCCATCGTCGTTGTTTCCGTTTTTCGTGGCACGGCGCGTCCCTACTATCTTGCCGGGAAGGGCGTCAGGCCGGAGGGCGTCTATGTCCGTCAGGGCAGTTCCTCTGTCCCCGCTTCCGAAACGGCTATTCTCAACATGATCCGAGAAACCAGCGGTGACCGTTATGAGGACGCCCGCTCGCTCAACCAACAGCTTACCTTTGAAAAAACGACGGCATATTTCGCAAAAGCAAATGTGAGTTTTGGAAAAGCGCAAATGCGTTCTCTGCATCTGATTGGAGAGGACGGCACCTATACGAATCTTGCCATGCTGTTTTCGGAACAATGCGTCCCTGTCATCAAGCTGGCAGTCTTTGAGGGGAGCCGGAAGACGGTTTTTCATGACCGGAGGGAACTGACCGGTCCCCTGCTTAACCAGCTTGACGAGGCCTTTGCCTATATTGAGCAGCACAACCGCACCCGCGCGGAGTTCGTTGGCCTCAACCGTGTGGAACAGCGTGATTATCCCCCGGAGGCGCTCCGGGAGGCCTTGCTTAACGCCATTGTTCATCGGGATTACGCGATCAATGGTCCGACGCTTATCAGTATTTTCGACGATCGGATCGAGTTTGTCTCCATTGGCGGTCTGGTGCGTGGCATTTCTTATGATGACATTATGCTGGGCATTTCCGTCCTTCGGAATCAGCACCTTGCCAATATATTCTACCGGCTTCGGCTGATTGAGGCCTATGGAACCGGAATGCTGAAAATCCATGAATGCTATGCCGATTTTGATGAAAAACCTCGGATTGAGGTATCGGAGAACGCTTTTAAAATCACACTCCCCAACATGAATTTCAGGCATTCGGTCCAGGGGGAAACGGAACAAAAAAAAGTGTCTCTTGCTGCACCGCCGGAAAAACGTCGGGAGATGGTGATGCGGCTTCTCGAAACGCAGTCTGCCATTACGCGCAAGGATGTGGAAAAGTTTCTGAATGTATCCCAGGCAACGGCCACGCTTGTCATTCGTCAGATGGTGGCGGATGGCCTGCTTGTCAAAGAGGGTAAGGGACGGTCTTTACAATATCGGAAAGGCAAAAAGGCTCACCTTCGTCTTCAAGAAAAGCACCCTGCTGATGGGTCATGATGCAGCTCAAATCTAAATCGATCTCATGCACAACCATGGTCCGGCGATTCAAGATTGTTGTAGAAAATGAAATTTTCATCTTCTGTTCTGTAACTTGAAGCGGGAGGATCTTCTTCAGCCCTTTGGACGGAAAGGAGTGGAGATTGTCCCTTGGGGGGGTGTAGTAATGGCAATATTTTCATGTACTTGGAAAATTTTTCTGTCCATTCATCATTCTTTCAGGGAAGGGACATCATGCTGGGAAAATTGAGAGTGCTGTTATGGACTGGAGTCTTCGTCCTGATTACAGGGGCATGCGGCGTCGTGTATGCTGGTGGCGCCGCACAGCTTGATTTTGCAGAGGCTGAAAAAATTCTTGAGGATACCTGCCTCATCTGGGCCTATGAGGGGCTCAAGGATGAAAATGATTACCGGGACAAACCACAGAATGTTGTTCGGGCGGCGCTGTTTGGCGCACAGGATGCCTACGCCGGATTCAAGTATCATCAATATGAGCGAAAGGAGCAGGGGCAGGCGGCGCTTCCCCGCACCACGCCGCTCTTTCAGATTGGGAAGCGGATCTTTACCGCCGATCAAGTCGTGGAGTATGACGAGAATCCAAATGCTTTTGCGGGGCTTCCCCGGCCGGATGGTGGAATACTGGAACACTATACCCATCGTATAACCCGGCAGGCGGTGGAGCTGGCTGCGCTGCGTTTCACCGGGCACAAGGTGATGCAGCATGCGGCACCCGCCTCCACGCTGCTGACCGATGCCGGATACTTTGTTGTTATTGATGGGCTGGGCGATTCCGGCAAGGAGCCCAAACTACATGCCGTGACACCCATTGCGGGCGGTTTTCTGCTCACCGGTGAAATTGCCAACGTCTTTGACAATGATGAGCCGCCGGTGGAATATTTTGAGCTGGAACTGGCTCCGGGTGATGCGCCAGGCTGCTGGAAACGTTTGCGTTTTACCGTCCGTTCTAAGCCATTTGAGGAACATCCGGGTATGTAAGTTCTTTGTTATGTTTCTTTGATGCCGGAGGTGGGAACCTGCAGGATGCTTCGGACAATGTTTCCCAAAAGAAAGAGAGCTTTGTTCAGTTATGGCGATTTCTAAAACCCTCTTGCAGCCCGCCCTGTACTACAGTGCGGAAAGCTATTCCATCCGGGGCCGGAGACTGATGGGCCGTCAGGCGGCCGGGGAAGCTTTTCTGCGGGCTTTCGTTGATTTTTATCCCGATCGTCCTGTTCATGTTCTGCTGCACTCGCCGAAAGACGCTGCGCTTGTGGACGATGAATTGCGGCGTCTGGGCAGTGTTCTGCCTGCCTGCACGCACAGTCTGGCCGATCTGCACCGCGCCGGGTTTTCTCTGCTGTATCTGCCGGGGCCGGGGATCGGTGAATTGGCCCGGCAGCGTTTATGGGCCGGAGAGCGGAAATTCAGCTTGTGCGGCGTTACCCATACCATTGCCAGCCATCAGGTCATGGAATGTTTATCGGACCTTCTGACGGAACCTGTGCGGCCCTGGGATGCGCTGATCTGTACATCAACTTCGGTGAAACGTTCGGTAGAGCTGCTTTTGGCCGAACAGGCGGAATACCTGAAGTGGAAGCTGGGGGCGACTCGTTTTGAAACCCCGCAACTGCCGGTCATTCCATTGGGGGTCCATTGCAGGGATTTCCGTTTCGAGCCCGGTTTTGCCCAAACGTCCCGGCAGTCTCTGGGCATTGCGGAGGATGACGTGGTGGCGCTTTTTGTCGGCCGATTGTCCTTCCATGCGAAGGCACATCCCCATCCCATGCTGATGGCCTGCCAGCACTGCGCCAAACATCTGCCCGCAGGCCGGAAACTTCATCTAATCCAGTGCGGCTGGTTTGCCAATGGACGTATTGAGGAAGCCTTTGGCGAAATTGAGTGGTATCTGGCTCCGGATGTTGTCCACCATCACCTTGACGGCCGCAAGTCCGGAACTCGTCGTCAGGCCTGGGCAAGTGCCGACATCTTTGTCTCCTTTTCAGACAACGTGCAGGAAACCTTCGGATTAACCCCCATTGAGGCGATGGCGGCGGGTTTGCCGGTCCTGGTCAGCGATTGGGACGGCTATCGCGATACTGTTACCCACGGCGAAACCGGTTTTTGTGTGCGGACTCTGGCTCCTCCGCCAGGCAATAGCCGCGATGTGGCACGGCGCTACGATTTGGAGGATGGCGCCTATGACCGGTTTGGCTACGACAAGTACTGCGGCCGCCTATGCGCCATGGTGGGCGTTGATGTGCCGGAAGCCCGCGACTCTCTCCTGCGACTGGTCCTCGATCCGGATCTTCGCCGCAAGATGGGTGAAGCGGGACGACGGCGTGCGGAAAGTGTCTACGACTGGCAGCATATCATGCGTCGCTATGTCGAACTCTGGGAAGAACTTGAAAACATTCGTGCACTTTCGGTGGAACGCTTCGGCGGCAATCCCTGCCGTGAGCATCCCGCGCGGATGGATCCGCTGTCCCTGTTTGAGGACTATCCCTCATGTCATGTGCGCGCCGGTGTACGGTGCCGCAATGTGACCATGCTGGACGAAACGGTGCATGGCCGCTTGACTGGCTTGAAAAGCCACAGTTTCGCGCAGGGGGTTATTCCGACGTTTCAGCTTGTTGCGATGGTTCAGGAACAGCTGGAAAAGGATGGCGATCTCGGTGCGGTTTTGGCACTGGCCTGCTCTGACGAAGAGCGCCGCGACATGGAACGCGCCGTTGCCTGGCTGCACAAGGTTGGAGCGCTGGCGCTCGAATAGGACTGCAGATGTTGTTTCATCGCCGGAGCGCCGTGTTTGCTGCGGCGCTCCGGAATTCGTGGAGCTCTGAGCCTTAATTGGCGCTCATGAGCGCTTTCATGGTTTCATAACCCAGGGCATAGGCTTTCTGGTTGAGTTCCTTGAAGGCCGCCGGCGCGCGTTTCAGCACCGCCTGCTCGCCGGAATCGCGGGTAACGACTTCGGTCAGGGCGATGATTGCGCCCAGCGCCAGCACGTTGGCGACGATCTCACGTCCCAGCTGCTCCTTGGCGGTGCGGATGATGGGAAACTGATAGTGCTTGAAGTCGCCCGCCGGAGGATTTTTGACCAGATCGGAGTCGGTCAGCAGTATTCCGCCGGAAACGATGTCGCCCGCGTATTTGTCGGCCGCTTCCTGGGTCATCGCCAGACAGACGTTGACCTTCGTCGCCTTGGGATAATCAATAGGCTCGTCGGAAATGATGACTTCGGACTTGGAAGCGCCACCGCGCGCTTCCGGACCATAGCTCTGTGACTGCGCGGCGTGCCGTCCCTCGACGATGGCGACCGCCTCGGCCAGGATGATGCCGGCGGTGATGAGTCCCTGTCCGCCGGAACCGGAAAATCGTATTTCATAACGCTGTGCCATGTTCTTTTCACCCCTCCTTGCGTTGGGCGCGCTCCCGCAGCAGCGCGTATTGCTCGCAGTATTCCGGCCGGGTTTCATCCCGGTGCAGTATTCCGGTGACTATTTTCCCCTCAAGATCCTTTTCGCTCATGCCTTCGGTCTTTTCCACCGGAATGGCCGCGTCTTTGAGCCAAGTCATCATGTCCGAGGGCGATTTGAATTTGTTGCGCCGCCCGTAAGAGGTGGGGCATCCGTCCACGACTTCGATGATCGCCATGCCCTTGTGCAGGATCCCTTCGGTGATCAACTTGTCGATCTGGAGCGCGTGGTAGGCGGTGGTACGGGCCACGAAGGTGGCGCCTGCGCCGATTGCCAGACGGGCGATGTCAAACACCGGATCGGGGTTGCCGTAGGGCGTGGTGGAGGCGAAGGCTCCCGTGGGCGTGCAGGGGGAGAACTGACCGCCGGTCATGCCGTAGATGTTGTTGTTCATGATGATGTAGGTCAGATCGATGTTGCGGCGGCAGGCATGGATGAAGTGGTTGCCGCCGATGGCGACGCCGTCGCCGTCACCGCCGACGCAGATCACGGTGAGCTCCGGATCGGCAAGTTTCATGCCGGTGGCGAAAGCCGCGGCCCGGCCGTGGGCGGTATGCACCGTATTGAAATCGACGTAGCCAGGCAGACGGCTGGCGCAGCCGATGCCGGAAACGATGGCGGTGCGGTTCTTGGCCAGACGGCACTTGTCAATGGCGCGGATAAGCCCCTTCAGGATAATGCCGTGCCCGCAGCCGGGGCACCAGATGTGAGGCAGTTTGCCGGGGCGCAGATATTTTTCGTAATCAAAGGACATGTTGGACCTCCTCAACTTCGTCGATGATCTGTTGCGGCGTAATTGGTTCGCCATCCACCCGCAGAATGCTTCTTGTCGGGCAGGCGCCGCAAACGGCGCGCTCCACCTCGCCGATCATCTGGCCCAGATTCATTTCCGGCACGATGACGGCGCGCGCGTTTTTCGCCACTTCCGCCACTCGCTGTGCCGGGAATGGCCACAGCGTGATCGGGCGCAGCATGCCGGCGCGGATGCCGCGGTTTCGCAGCTGGTTGATGGCAAAGCGGGCCGAACGGCTCACCACGCCGAAAGAGACGATGACAAATTCCGCGTCATCCAGCAGGTACTCCTCGTTTTTGGCGACGGCGGCAACGTCGACTTTACGCAGCTGGCGGCGTTCCTCCGCATCCACCAGTGCGGCCTTGGTGGTGGGAAACCCGTCTTCGGCCTTGTTGAGTCCGGTAACGTGATAGCGGTAGTTGCTGCCCATCGCGGCCAATGGCGGCACATCTCCGAACGAGGCGTCAAAGGGTTTGTAGGCAGCCGGCGGTACCGTGGGCTCCGCGCGGTTGAGCACTTCCAGCTCGCCTTCCTCGGGAAAGACGATCTTTTCCCGCATGTGCGCGATGATCTCGTCCATCAGAATATGGACCGGCAAGCGGTAGGTTTCCGCCAGATTGAAGGCTCGCACCGTCTCGGAGAAGATCTCCTGACAGGAAGCCGGCGCGACGGCGATGGTGGCATGATCGCCATGCGTTCCCCAGCGGGTTGCCATAATGTCGGACTGGCTGGGACCCGTAGGCATGCCGGTGGACGGACCGCCGCGCATGACATTGACCAGCACGCAGGGAATTTCGGCCATGCAGGCGTAGCCGATAAGCTCCTGCTTGAGCGAAAGTCCCGGGCCGGACGTGGCGTCCATCGCCTTGAGACCGCAAAGCGAGGCGCCGATGACGGCGGCCATTGCGCCAATTTCGTCCTCCATCTGAATGAAGGTGCCGCCGATTTCCGGCAACTTGCGCGAGAGCACCTCGGCGATTTCCGACGAGGGCGTAATCGGATAGCCGGCGAAGAATCGGCATCCGGCGTAGATGGCGGCCTGGGCGCAGGCTTCATTTCCCTGAATCAGGGCCACTTTTTTCATATTTCTTTTCTCTCCTTGATAAAGATCAGGAAATCCGAATCGCGAAATCCGGGCAGCGCAGTTCGCACTGCATGCATTTCACGCAGGCTTCCGGTTTGATGGCTTTTGCCTTGAAGTTTTCCAGCGCAAGTGCCTTGGCAGGACAGAAGGTCACGCAGATGCCGCAGCCCTTGCAGTATTTTTCGTTGATTTCAATAGTGGGAATGGCCATGGGACAGCTCCTTTGCCAGTCTTTTTCCGGTTATGGTTTGGGCGCAAACTCCGGAGGAATTTCCGGAAGCTGCGCCACCAGTTGCTGAATGTCGTCCACAGATTTGTCAAACATGGCTTTTTCGTGCGGTGTCATTTCGAATTCGACGATCCGTTCCACGCCGCTTGCGCCGATGATGCACGGCACGCCCACATAGTAACCGGAGACCCCAAACTGCCCGGTCAGGTAGGCGGTCGCGGTGATGAGACGCTTGCGATTCTGGATAATGGCCTCGATCATGGTCAGGATGCTGGAAGCGGGGGAGTAGTAGGCGCTCTTGTCTTTCAGCAGGCGGATGATTTCTCCGCCGGCCTTTTGCGTCCGCAGGACCAGCGCATCCATGGTTTCCTGGACGCGTTGTTCGTCTCCCCGATACTTTTGCCGCAGAAGTTCCATCACCGGAATGCCGTTGACATTGGCGAAGCGCACGATGGGCACCATGCAGTCGCCATGACTGCCCAGCACCGTGGCGTTGACGTCGCGTACCGAAACGCCCAGCTCCTCGGCGATGAAAGTGGCAAAGCGCGCCGAATCAAGCACGCCGGCCATGCCCATCACTCTTTGGTGCGGAAAGCCGGTACAGCGCTGGCAGAGCGTCACCATGGCATCAAGGGGATTGCAGACCACGATGACGCATGCCGAAGGCGCATAATTCCGGATGCCCTGGGCGATGCCGAACATGTTTTCGGAATTGATCGCCACCAGATCGCCGCGGCTCATGCCATAACGGCGGCTGGCGCCGGCGGTGATGACCACGATGTCGGAATCCGCGATGTCCTCGTAGTTGCTGGTGCCGGTAATTCGCAAGTCGAACTCGTCCTCGCGGGCGGCGGCGGAAATGTCGATAGATTTGCCTTCCGCGCGTCCCTCCACGTTGTCGTAGAGCACGATGTCGCCCAGTTTGCGGCTGGTGGCGTGATAGGCGAGGATGCCGCCGATATTGCCGCTCCCGATAATGGCGATTTTGGGCCGCTTGTTCAGTGCCATGCTGTTTCCTGTGAAACGGGTAAATATTTAATATTATACGCAAAGGCGATCGCCGGATCTTTCTTTGAGATCTGCGGTCGCCTTTGTGTGGGGTTTACGCTTTTTTGAAAATACAGGTTTTTCTTAAGATTCCTGCTGCTTCACTGCCCGGGTGGTCAGGCGGATCCCCAGTTCCCGAAGCTGTGCCTCGGCCACCGGAGACGGCGCCGATGACAACAGGCAGGCGGCTTTCTGGGTTTTGGGGAACGCGATGACATCACGGATGGATTCCGAACCCGTGAGAATCATGGTGAGCCGATCCAGCCCGAAGGCGATGCCGCCATGCGGCGGAGCGCCGAATTCCAGGGCGTGCAGCATGAAACCGAATTTCTCCTCGGCCTCTTCCGGTCCGATCTGCAGGAGATCGAACATCTTGTGCTGGATTTCCGAGGTGTGGATACGGATGCTACCACCACCGATCTCCGAGCCGTTCAGCACCAGGTCATAGGCTTTGGAACGCACCTTTCCCGGATCGCTTTCCAGAAGCGGCATGTCCTCGTCCATCGGCGCGGTGAAGGGATGATGCACGGCGGTGTAGCGGTGCGCTTCGGCATCCCATTCCAGCAGCGGGAATTCGGTCACCCAGACGAAGCGGAATTCGTCCTTGTGGACGAGCCCCAGCTTTTGGGCCAGGTGACCACGCAGGCGTCCCAGCGACTCGTTGACGATCTTGGGGGCATCGGCGCCGAAGAAGAGGAGATCGCCGGGCTGGGCGTCGAGCGCCTCGTTCAGGGCGGCCAGTTCCTCACTGCTGAAGAATTTGGCGATGGGGGACTGCCACTGGCGATCCTCCTGCACCTTGGCCCAGGCCAGACCTTTTGCGCCGTAGACCTTGACGAACTCGGTCAGGTCGTCCAGTTCCTTGCGGGAGAAGGCGGCGCATCCCTTGGCGTTGATCGCCTTGACGATGCCGTGGTTGTCCAGGGCGTCGCGGAACACCTTGAACTTTGTTTGGGAGAGCAGATCGGAGAGTTCCACCAGCTCCAGCCCGAAGCGCAGATCCGGATTGTCCACCCCGAAGCGGCGCATCGCTTCGGCATAGGTGATGCGTTCGATGGGCAGTGTGACGTCAATATTCAGCACCGTCTTGAAAACTCCGGCGATCATCTTTTCCATGATGGCCATGATGTCTTCGCAGCGGATGAAGCTCATCTCGCAGTCGATCTGGGTAAATTCCGGCTGACGATCGGCGCGCAGATCCTCGTCGCGGAAGCAGCGGACGATCTGAAAATAGCGGTCGAAACCGGAGACCATCAGCAGCTGCTTGAAGATCTGCGGCGACTGCGGCAGCGCGTAGAAACAGCCCGGATGTACCCGGCTCGGGACCAGATAGTCACGGGCGCCTTCTGGCGTGCTTTTGGTCAGGAACGGCGTCTCAATTTCCATGAAATTGTTTTCATTGAGATAGGAGCGGACAAACTGCGCGACCTTGTGCCGTACCATCAGATTGTGCTGGGCCGCGGGACGGCGCAGATCCAGGTAGCGGTATTTGAGGCGCAGGTTTTCGGCGATGTCGGCATATTCATCCACGACGAAGGGCAGAGCCTTGGACGTGTTGAGCACGATCAGCCGGTCGATTTCAACTTCCACCTCGCCGGTGGGCATCTTGGGATTGACGGTGCCCTCCGGGCGCGGAGAAACCGTACCATGCACCGCGAGCACATATTCGTTGCGGACGTCTTCGGCCGCGCTGTGCGCCGCCGGATCGCGGTCGGGATCGAGAGCCAGCTGGACGATGCCGCTGCGATCGCGCAGATCGATGAAGATCAGGCCGCCATGATCACGGCGACGCTGCACCCAACCTGCCAGCCAGACGGTACGGCCGATGTGCTGCGCGCGAAGGTCGCCGCAGTAAAAGTCTCTTTTAAAATCTTCAGGAATGTTTTCCAAGGCAGTTCCTCCAAGAAATATATGATGACGCGGGAGGCCGGGCTTTTTTGCCCGGAATTCCCCGCAAGATGTTTATCAGTCCTTTTTCTGCGCAAGCCGTTCTTCCAAAAGCGCATCCAGTCCCTCTATAGGCAGACTTTCCTGTTCGCCGCTGTCCATATGGCGCAGCTGAATCCGGTTCTCGGCCAGTTCATCGTCACCCATGATGAGCGCCAGACGCGCTTTCAGGTGATCGGCCTGTCGCATCTGCGCCTTCATGCTTTTGCCGGAAAAGTCCATTTCGGCGTACAGGCCGCGGCGCTGGAAATCCGCAAGCATCAGGAAGGCCCGTTCGCGGGCCATGGGTCCCAGGGCTACCAGGAACAGATCAGGATGCGGCGCTGGAATGTTTTCCGTGCCCATCATCAACGACAGGCGCTCCATGCCGATGGCAAAGCCGATGCCGGGCAGTTCCGGCCCTCCCAGGCTCGCAATCAGCCCATCGTAGCGGCCACCCGCGGCAACCGCGCTCTGTGCGCCCAGCCGGTTGGTCACCATTTCGAACGTGGTGCGGCAGTAGTAGTCCAAACCGCGCACCATGCGGTTGTTCACCTCAAAGGGGATGTTCAGCGCCGTCAGCAGGTGGCGGACTTCGTCAAAGTGCGCGGCGCATTCCGGGCAGAGATAGTCCAGAACCGACGGCGCATCCTGGCAGACAGTGCGGCAACCCTCCACCTTACAGTCCAGCACGCGCAGCGGATTGCCGGTGCTGCGGCGGCGGCAGTCATCACACAGGGCGTCCAGATGGCCGGTAATGAATTCGACCAGGGCCGCACGGTAGGCCGGGCGGCAATGCCGGCAGCCGAGCGAATTTATCTGCAGGGAGACATCGGGAATGCCCAGCGCGCGGAAGTAGCAAGTCAGCATGTGCAAAAGCTGGGCGTCCGCCATGGGAGAGGCCTCGCCAATAAATTCCGCTCCGATCTGGTGAAATTGGCGGTAGCGTCCCTTCTGCGGGCGCTCGTAACGGAACATGGGCCCCACGTAGTAGAGCTTGGACACTGGCGTTTTGACGTGCAGGCTGTGCTCAATGCAGGCCCGCATCACCGAGGCGGTGCCTTCGGGACGCAGGGTCAGCGAATGACCGTTGCGATCGGCGAAGGTGTACATCTCCTTTTCAACAATGTCGGTTTCCTCGCCGATGGAGCGATGAAACAGCTCGGTTTTTTCCACAATCGGCACGCGAATCTCGCTGAAGCCAAATGCGTGGAACACTTCCCGCATGCGCGCCTCTATGAAATGCCAGGCCGGAATCTCTTCCGGCAAAATGTCGTTCATTCCCTTGATGCCTGTAATCATTACAACCTCGTGTTCTCAGACGGTTTGCGCCCTGTTTCGGAAACGGCCGGGACAATCTCTGAAAGATTTTTCCGAAAAAAGGCAGTCCCCGTCCCGGTTTGGTCATTCTAACTATGTGAAACCTATAAGCTAACGGAATCGTCCATACGTGTCAACGGAAAAGCCCGTTTTGCCAGCGCTGCTTCTGCCAGCCCCGGGGCGTCCAGAGAAAGCGGACCGTCCCCTTAAGATCGGTGCGCGCCAGCGGCAGCTTGCGGCGTGCGGCTTCCCGAAGCGTTTGGGGATGGGGCAGATGGTGGCGGTTGTTCCTGCCTGCCGAGACGAACAGCTGGCGTGGCTTGAGCGTGTTCAGCAGCAGATCGGGGGCGGAACTGGCGCTGCCGTGGTGCGGCAGTTTGAGCAGGGCAGCTTCAAGCCCGGGGGAAGCGTTGAGCAGCGCGCGTACTCCCGCGTCTTCCTGATCGCCTGTGAGCAGGACGTTGATGTTGCGTTTGCCGAAGAGCAGCGCAAGCGAGCGGTCGTTGACCTTGGGTGTCTGCTGGTCGGGCACAAAGATCGCGAACGTGGCATCGGATTCGGAAGGCAGTGCATTCCAGCCCGGCGCGAAAGTCCTGAGAGGGATGCCGCGTTGGCGCAGAATCTCGGGGAAGGGCTCGGGAAGGTCTTCGCTTGCCGCCCAGAAGGCGTCCACCCGCATGTGCCTGAGGATATAGAGCAATCCCAGATAGTGATCAGGATGGTTGTGGGTCAGGATGACGGCGCGCAGGTGCCGGATGCCCAGCCGCGTAAGCGCAGGCGCGACCAGACGCTCGCCGGTGTCGAAGGTGGGGGAGCGCAGCCCGCCGCCGTCCACCAGGTAGTGGCCGTCGGCGAGGCTTAGGAGCGTGGCATCTCCCTGCCCCACGGAGAGCGCGGTAACGATGGGCAGGGCACTTCCGCGTTTGGCGGGAAATGCCGCAAGGCCGAGCGCCAGAATCAGCAGGGCGGCACTTATGCGCTTTTTCCAGGGGAAGAGCAGCACGGCAAGCGCCAGGGCAAGTCCGAGAACCTCATGCGGCAGCAGGGCACAGCGTCCGCCCAGCATGGGCAGGGCGTCGTGCAGCAGGCGTCCGCAGGCAAGCGTTTGTTCCAGCAGGAAGGCCGCGATGTTCAAAAGAAGGCTTGCGAGCGAAGGACACCAGGCGGCAAAGGGCAGGGCGGCGAGCGCGATCGGAAGCGCCAGGCCCGCGATCAGCGGCGTGGCGAAGAGGTTGACCAGCAGTCCCAAAAGCGTCGCGTTCTGAAAGTGAAATGCCGTTATCGGGAAGGTGGCGGCGGTGGCGCAGGCGCTTGCCGTGAACAGGGTGGCAATATGCCGGGTTGGAATGGGCAGGGAACCGAAATATTGTGCGCAGAGCGGTCCCCAGCGAAGGAGAGCGGCAACCGCGACGAACGAGAGTTGGAAGGATGCGGAGAAAAGCGCCGCGGGCGCCATGAGCAAAATGGCGAAAGCGGCAGCCGCAAGCAGGCTGAAAGGCGAGGTTTGACGCCGGAACAGCGCCAGCAGGGCGGCCAGTCCCGCCATGATAAAGGCGCGGCGGGCGGGCAGGCCGCTTCCGGCAAGGAGCAGATAACCGCCCAGCGCTGGCATCAGAAGCACCGGCAGGAAGCGCCGGGGCGGTCCCCAGCAGAGCGCCGGCACTTCATGACGCAGCCAGAGAAAGGCGCCCAGAAAGTAGAGGACGGTAAAGAGTATCCCCATATGCAGACCGGAAATGGCGAACAGATGCGCAATGCCCAGCTGGGCAAAGGTCTCGCGCAGGGCGGAAGAGATACCGCTGGCGTCTCCCACCAGGAGGGCGCGCAGACAGGCGGCGCTTTCGGGCGAAGGCACATGTTGCGCAATGAAGGCGCTGATGGAATGGCGCAGACGCTCCACGCGCATGTTGAAGGAGAGCTTGGGCGCGGTGGATGGGACGGCGGAAATTCTGACCAGAGCCTGGGGATCGGCGAGATAGGCGAGCGCCCGGATGTTCTGGAGCGCCAGATGCCTCAC
>JAFZPK010000127.1 GCA_017552515.1 Deltaproteobacteria bacterium
CCCATGCGTTCCGGACCGTATGATCTTTCCGGATCGTATGGGCATATATTTTTGCGCACGAAATATTGCGCATGAGGAAAGAAAGCGGCTTCTTTCCTCCGGGCGGTTCCATCAGAGCCCGGTTTTTTCGCGGATATATTTCCGGGCCATCTGGGCGTATTCAAAGGGATTGGCTTTCGCGGGATCCTGTTCCGCTTCCACTACGACCCAGCCTTCATAACCGCTTTCTTCGATCACCTGGAAGATGGGCGCGAAGTCTACGTCGCCATCGCCGGGCACGGTGAACACGCCGTTGCGCACAGCAGTCAGGAAGCTCCAGCCTTCTTTCCGGGCCTGGTCGCGAATGGGCAGGCGGACATCCTTCAGATGGATGTGGCGAATGCGATGAATGTATTTTTTCAGGATGGGGAGGGGATCGATGCCGGCAAAGGTGAGATGGCCGCTGTCAAAGAGCAGGAATACCTTTTCAGGATCCACGATATCCATGAAGCGGTCGATTTCTTCCGCAGTCTGCACGCCCGTGCCCATATGATGGTGGCAGGTCAGGGTCATGCCCTTTTCCTGGGCCAGTGCGCCCAGTTCATTATATCCCTTGGCAATCAGTTTCCACTGTTCATCCGTCCAGATCGCCTTCTGATCGCCGAAAATGTTCACATCTTTTCCCTGAATGGAATCGCCCTGCTCAGAGGCGCCGATAACCTTCGCGCCCAGCGCGTGCAGCCTGTCCCGGTGAGCGATGAAGTTTTTGATGGTCACTTCATAGGGCTCGGAGGTAAACAGGGTGGAGAACCAGGCGTTGCAGATCTGAAGGCCGCGCACATCCAGCTTATGCTTCAGAACGGCTACATCCTGAGGATACTTGTTGCCGATTTCGCTGCCCTTGAACCCTGCCAGCGCCATTTCGCTGACGCACTGTTCAAAGGTGTTTTCACCGCCCAGATCGGGCATGTCGTCATTGGTCCAGCCAATGGGAGCGATGGCCAGTTTTACTTTGTTGGGATCAAGCATGGGTATCATCCTTCTTTCTTCATAGAATAAGCGGGAAAAGAGAGTACAGAGTTCAGAGTAGAGAGTGCAGATTTATATAGTCGATCAAATAAGGCTTTCTCAGCGCATCCACAAAATAATCTGAACTCTGCACTCTGTATTCTGTGCTCTTTTTCGTCTTAGAACTTCCTGGTATCCTTCACATGTTCCATCAAATTCTCATACGCCGCCTGGACGCGGGGCTGGGTGGAGACCTCGGCAACGCCCACGCGCCACCAGCTTTCATAACCGGGCGTCATGGTGCCGGGTACAACTTTGATATCGTAGAGAACGGGTTTATCCTGAGTCAGCGCATCCCGGAGCGCGGCCTTTAATTCATCCTCCGTATGAACGGAATAGGCTTTCAGGCCATAGCCCTCGGCGTTCCTGGCGAAATCAAGCGGGATTCCGGGGCCGTCCAGTTCGCCGGTTTCCGGATTGCGGAAACGGAATACGGTGCCGAAGGTATCATTGCCCTGATTGTTCTGCAGGTTTTCAATGCAGCCCCAGCCGGAATTGTCAAACAGGCAGAAATGCACGCGAAGATGCTCCTGCAAACAGGTGACCAGCTCGGAATGAGCCATCAGGTACGTGCCGTCACCGAAGAACGTATACACTTCTCTGTCCGGACAGGCCAGCTTCACGCCCAGGGCTCCGTTGGTTTCGTAGCCCATATTGGAGAAACCGTATTCCATATGATAAGTGTCCCGATCGCCCGGACGGAACAGACGCTGCATGTCGCCCGGAAGGCTGCCGGCGCTGCCTACCGCGATATCCTGCTTCTGCATGAATTCATTGATGATGCCAAGGGCACGGGTCTGGGACAAGCCCCGTTCGTCCTGCTTGGTATACCAATCGTCCACGATGGCGTTCCATTCATCCCGCGCAGCTTTTACAGCGTCATGATGGGCATATTGATAGCCTTTCAGAGCAGCGGTCAAAGCGGTCAAGCCCTCCCGGGCGTCGCAGATGATGGGTTCACCGTCCATTTTTACCGCGTCAAAGGGACAAATGTTGATGGAGACGACTTTGGCATTCTCCTTGAACAGCCATTTGGAGGCGGTGGTAAAATCGGTAAGCCTTGTGCCAACGGCGATGATTACATCCGCATCTCTGCCGATCACGTTGGCCGCCTGACCGCCGGTGACACCGATGCCGCCCAAGTTCAGGGGGTGCGTCCAGGGCAATACGCTTTTGCCCGCCTGGGTTTCGGAGAAGGGGATTCCGGTGGTTTCACAGAAGGCCTGCAGCGCATCCCCCGCGAAGGAGTAACGCACGCCGCCGCCGCAGATGACCAAAGGCTTTTCGGCTTTTCGGATGATTTCCGCGGCCCGTTCCGTTTGGGCGGCCGTGGGCGCATGACGGTCCATGTGCCAGACACGCTTGCGCAGGAAGGACACGGGATAATCGTAAGCCTCGCCCTCCACATCCTGAGGCATGGCAAGACATACCGCTCCGGTGTCGGCGGGGTCGGTGAGCACGCGCAGAGCGTGAATGGCCGCAGTCATCAATTGCTCGGGCCGTTCAATGCGGTCAAAGTAATGGCACACGCCGCGGAAAGCGTCGGTAACCGTTTGACCGAAGGAGTTGAAAAACTCCGCCTGCTGCAGAACGGGGTCCGGCTGACGGCAGGCAAAGGTATCGCCGGGAAGCAGAAGCAGCGGAATACGGTTGGCCGTGGCGCAGCCAGCCGCTGTGACCATGTTCATGGCCCCCGGGCCGATGGAGGACACGCAGGGGATGATCTCCAGGCGGTTCTTCTGCTTGGCGAAGGCCGTGGCGGCCAGGGCCATGTTCTGCTCGTTCTTTCCCTGCAAAAAGCGGATATGATGCCCGCCCTGGTTCAGCGCCTGGCCCACGCCCACCACGCAGCCATGACCGAACACGCCGAACATGCTGTTGACGAATTTATGCTCCTGGCCATCCAATTCGACATATTGGTTATCCAGAAATTGAACCAAAGCCTGCGCCATGGTCAGGCGAACGGTTTCCAATTGAAAGCCCTCCTTTTTCTTCTTATAAAAAGACAGCAGAAGGATAATCGAGAGTGCAGAGTGAAGAGTACAAAGCTCAGATTTATATAGTCGATCAAATGAGGCTTTCTCAGCGCATCCACAAAATAATCTGAACTCTGCGCTCTGAACTCTGTTCTCTTGCTTACTTCTTGTCCCCGAAATAGACGCTGTCCGGCTCCATGACCCACAAATGTTCCTTCAGGAACACGGGGCATTCCGGCTGCTTGTAGGGCTGGCCGTCCAGATGGCGGATGACCCACAGATACCACAGCGCATAGCCGGGAGCGGTGCAGTGGGGATGAGTGAGACCGGGGGCAATAAATACGGTATCGTTGTTCTGCACCTTCACCACATCATCGCCCAGTTCGCCGTAGCCGAAGCCGTTTTCCGGATTGGTTTTGTAATAGTAGATTTCCGGCTGGGGATGATGGTGGGGAGGATAGCTGCTCCACTTTCCGGGGAAGCCGATCACCTCGCCCAGCACCAGATTGGCGTCGGGGGCGTTGGTGTAATCGAAAATGGTGCGGACGATACGGGTGCTGGTTTCGCGCATGAGGCCTGCTCCGCGGAATTCGTCCGGGGTGTCGGCAGGCAGGTACAGTTTGGCGCCGAACTCCTTTTCGTTGTCCGTAAGCATGACGTCGATTTCAGCTTCCTGGGACATACAGGTGATTTTGACCGGATGGGCTTTATCGGCGTGAATGGCAGTGGGGGGCACGTCAAAGCAGTTGGGCCGGTATTCGGTATGCGTTTTTCCATCCCATTCAATTTTTACTTCGCCGTACACCAGCAGCGCGGCTTTTTCCAGAGGGGCCGTTTCCTCCCACACGTCGCCCTGCTTCATGCGGTACACGCCGAAATCCATCAGCATATCGGCGTGAGGACCGTTCCTTTTTGCCAGCCATTTGAGGCCGAAGGGATGAGCGCCGTGGGCTTTGATGATGCTTTCGTTCATGTTACGCCTCGCAGATTTCGCTGATCTTCACAGGCCGGTGCTCGTCCAGGGATTTCTTGGCGGCTTTGGCCAGCACCACGCTCATGAGGCCGGCATGGATGCCTACGGGCACTTCGCAGTCTTCGGTGATGGCCTGAATAAACTGCTTCATTTCATCGGTGAAGGACTGCATGTAGCGCTCCAGGAAGAAGAACTGGGGCTTGTCGCCCACAACGCCGTTGACGGTGGACACCTTCACGGTGCTGTCGCCGTCGTTCTCGTCGGCGGCCATGCCCAGGCTGCCGAACACTTCCACCCGCTGGTCGTAGCCGTAAGCGGCCCGGCGGCTGTTGTCGATCACGCCCAGCGCGCCGTTTTCAAAGGTCAGGGTCACGATGGCGGTGTCCACGTCGCCCGCTTCGCCGATGCGCTTGTCCACCAGGCTGGTGCCCATGGCGTAAACTTCTTTCACGTCGCAGCCCGCCAGGAACATGGCCATATCGAAGTCATGGATCATCATGTCGATGTACAGCCCGCCGGAGGAAGCGGCATATTCGGGAGACGGGGGCTCGGGGTCGCGGGAGGTGATTTTGATGATTTCGATGTTGCCCAGCGTGCCGTTCTGGGCCAGCTGCTGCACGTGGCGGTGATTGTGGTCAAAGCGGCGGTTGAAGCCGATCTGCAGCTTTTTGCCGGTTTCCGCTGCCACCTGCGCCACCTCTTTGATCTTCTCGATGGAGGTGTGCACCGGCTTTTCGCAGAACACGTGCTTGCCCGCTTTCAGGGCGGCGATGGTAATGTCCGCGTGGGTGGGCGTGGGGGAGCAGACCAGCACCGCGTCGATGGCCGGATCGTTGATGATGTCCATGTAGTTATTGGAGAACTTCGGGATGCCGAAGCGCTCCGCCAATTTCTTGGCGCTGGCCTCGATCACGTCCGTCACCATGACGACTTCCGCTTCGGGGATGTGATAGGTAATGGATTCCGCGTGTACGTTGCCGATGCGCCCCGCGCCGACGATGCCGATGCTTAACTTTTTCATGGGAAACCTCTCCTTTTACTATATGTTTGTCGAGTCATATTGAAGAGTTGAGAGTTAAGAGTTGAGAGTTGAGATTTTTAGAAATGTCAAGAAAAATGGGCTGCTTGATAGCATTATTATATCTCAACTCTCCACTCTCAACTCTCCACTCTGCTTTAGAGCGTTCTTCAGGCTTCGCCTGAAATGCTTTCCATCCATTCTTGGATTTCCCTTGCCGCAGCCCGGCCGTCCG